>JAZLCB010000062.1:0-3803 GCA_045614005.1 Clostridia bacterium | reverse complement strand
CAAGGGACGGATAGAAGTCTATATATATGTCTCCGCCGTTTTCATAAGCCCTTTCTGCTACATACATAAATGAATTTGCATATATATTACCAATCATGGCGGAGGTTGTTACAAAATCTTTTGGAGCAATTTGTACCTCTGCCTTGGCAGGGAACGGCGTATCATAAACAACATTGGGAACATTGTTTAAAATGTGTGCATAGTAACTACCGTTGGCAGGATAACCTGATGCATCCAATCTTGTTACAGGAGTAAGAAATCCCCAGTCATAACCACAGTGATATACTGCCTCAGTTCCTAAATAGAGTTGATACTGAAGAAGTATCTGTGCAACCTGCTTCTTGGTAACAAGATTCTTAGCACCTATTGTATCGCTCGTGTTTAAACAGATACCGAAATTATATGCATAGCTCATAACTGAAGCAAAATTTGAGGAAGCATCCTTTATGGTAACATCGGAATATGTATTTCCGTCTTCTTTTACTGCGGTACTACCTTTATAAAGATGATTCTTTGCGCCAAGTGTAAGTATGGCAATAGCGTCCTCTATAGTTGCATTTTTTTTGGCACTTTCCTCAGTAGAGCCATATTCCTTTTCGTCAAGAGCATATCTGCAGGCTATATCCCAATGTTTTGCATAATCACCACTGTATTTTGAAGAATATTCATAACGCAGGGCAGGTGTTCTGTAGCCGTACTGGAATCTCATAGCGGCTATAGCAAGCTCCTCACGGGTTATATTGCCGTTTTCATCGTATGCGCTGTCAAAGATGTTGGATTTTTCGTATATGTTCTTGTATACCTCGGAAGAATACTTGTCTACGAAATTATTGTAAGAAGTGGGGTTTAAATCCTTTGCTCTTACAATAAGAACAGCCGCTTCAGCTCTTGTGAGTGTGTCATCAAGGCGAAGGTTAAGACCGTCAGAGCCTATGATAAGGCCTGTATTGTATACCCATGCTGTTGCATTAGGGTTTGTACCCTGGCTCGATATCGAGTAGGGCGCACGTGTCTGTGCTCCGTTTGCAAATCTCTTGTAAAGAAGCTTTGCTACGTCGTCTCTTTTTATAGGCTCGTTGGGGTTGAATCTACCGTATGCATCACCATCGAGCTGAGAGTACATAACATACTCATACGCCCAGTTATCCTGAGAAACATCCGAGAAATCCTTTGTAAACTTTACATCGGACTTACCCAGCATCTTTACAAACTGTGCACGGGTAACTGTGCCATTTGGACTGAATGTGCCATCGGGCATACCGTTTATTGTGCCTTCTGCTACAAGACGCTCAACCTGAGAAGCCGCCCAATGCGTAGCGGGCAAATCGGAAAATGCCGCACTTGCCATAACAGGGAGCGTACTTATAAGAAGTACCGCCGCAATAAATACCGATAAAATCTTTTTCATTTTTTATTCTCCTTATTTATATAAATATTCTTTTACGGTTTTGGGAGCATCGTCTGTCATGTTGCAGCCGAGAACACACATTTTGGAGGACGAAATAAAGTCTGAAAGACTCGACAATATAATGCTCATAAGTTCATCAGAAACAGGATGTGTTATGGCTTCAAAAATCCTTTGTATACCCTCTAAAGCAGAAAGGGTGCGGATGGTGTTTACCTCACTTCGTTCAAGAAATACCAGTGCCTTAAGCGGTACAGACATATTCTCGTTTATGCCTGTTGTACCGGCCCACGGTGTTCCGTATATATGCCAGATTCCGTCCTTTTTCCTTATGGCAGGGGCATCGTCATTTAATATTATTGTGTTGGGATACACCTTTTGCCACAAAGCGGTATGGGTGGACTTGCCTGTGCCTGACTCAGCAGAAAACGCCACTCCGAAGCCGTCATTAACCAAAGAAGAAGCATGTACCGCAAAACCACCGCCAAATATAAGGCAAAGTCTGAATACATATTCCAGTATATTATACAAAAAGTACGTATCGTCCGTGCCGTAAAGCTCCGACACATCGAGCATAATAACATCTGCAGTCCTTAAGATGTTGTTGTATGTAAAAGAGGCGCTTGCAAAATCCTCAGACGGGTCCTTGAACACCACCGTGTATACCCCTTCGGTTACATGGTACCAATTTACCATTTCCCTTTGGGTAAGAAGCTTTCCGTTCGGTTCGGGGATGGGATCCTTTGTGCGGATGCACTTTATGTCTATCCCATCCGAATCCTCAGTAACATACGGCAAGAGCATCTGCCTTGTGTATTCATCGGGGTATACATCTATATTGAATATAATATCTGCAACTTTAAATGTGTACTTTTCTCTTTGCATCAAATTACCCCTCCAAATAATCTATTACATATATTATACACTATAATTTTCTAAAAGTCTATCCTCAACTATATACCACTTGCCATTATTTTCGACAAAGACAAATTTATATACAAGTCGTTTAAGAATTGTACCGCCTGTTCGGGTGGCGCGATCAAAGTGGCCTATACCGGAATGAAGCATATGATTGCACTCGGCAACCTTGTAACCGTCTTTATAAAGTTTTTTTGCTATGTCGGTGGTACACGCTGCACCGGTAACAGCCGTTTCGGGCAGAGAATGACTAGCTATATACACGCTTTCCGCGCCATATCTATCCTCATCAAAGTTGGGATCGCTATCTACCATCCAAAAATCTATGGGGTTGGATATCATCTCATGTACTCCGCCATAATCAAAGCCTTCGATGTTGTTTTCGGCAT
The DNA here is from genome assembly GCA_045614005.1 of Clostridia bacterium. Lineage (GTDB taxonomy): Bacteria > Bacillota > Clostridia > UMGS1810 > UMGS1810 > RGIG8748. The sequence goes on along the minus strand of JAZLCB010000062.1, from coordinate 1,091 downwards.
ATAGTTCGCTTGCATCCCCATAGTACGATTGACCGCCCCAATGAGATGGTGACAAACGGACATCGTCAGCAAAAGCATCAATAGTGCATGTAAGATGTTCAAAGGAATCAAAGTCATAATCGGTAAGTTCAAAGTCAATTCCTTTGATTTCTTCCTCTTGTTCTTCTTTGGCAACTATATTTGCCTTTGGTGCTTCGGACACATCTTTGATATGGGAATCAAAGCCCTGTACAGTAGCAACTCCCGCCGCAACTATAGATACGGTAAGCACTATGCCGTATATATGCGATACAAGAAAACGATATAAAATGCCAAGTATGGTATTTACCGCTGTATCTTTACCCTCTTCTTTGGTATGATTCTTTAAAAAATCATAGAAAGGACGATACTTTGAAATTATTTTCTTTTCACATTCTACGCACTCTACGGCGCTCTTTTTATTACTTGCTCCGCAATGGGTGCAGTAATAAATTTCGTTATCTTTTGCATGCATAATTACACCTATAAACCTTGTCTCTCTATGAGTCTGTCCTCAACTATGTACCATGTGCCCTCGTGCTCTACAAATACGAATCTGTAAACAAGCTTCTGGAGTGTATCTACACCCTCCCAGGTTTCATGATTTGCTTCGCCTCTCATACCTGCACCCGACTTCATAACATAATCAGCCTCGGCAACCTTGTAGCCATCGGCAGAGAGCTTTAGTGCAATGTCGGAAGTGCACTCTTCGCCTGTATGTATGTTTTCGATGTCTCTGTCCTGATGGAAAGAATTATACATATCCAGATAATAGTCATCATAATCGAGCCATCTTATAGGAAGAGGATTGGATATCATATCGTGCGCACCATCATAACCAAAATTCGGTATATTGGTTCGGGCATACATTTCATCGGGAGTTCCATAATCGCTCTCTTCCCAATACACTTCATCCACACCTGTCAGACGCTCTGCAAACGAATCGCAATTAGTCGCAAGGTGTTCAAAGTGTTTTTTCTCCTTTTCGGTCAGTTCAAAAGTATTCTTTTGTTCTTCCTCTTCTATCGCATTTGATGTATTAACACTTATTGCAGGTGCTTTTTTTACATCCT
>JAZLCB010000061.1:0-3282 GCA_045614005.1 Clostridia bacterium | reverse complement strand
ATGTACAGAAACCTCGAAAAGCGAAAAGCAAACGAAAGCGAATATGACGGAACGGTAAACGAAGCTATGCCTGTTACCGCAACAATTATAATCATAATGGGAAGTCGGAGGCCCAAGCGGTCTTAGGAAGACAATAAACTTTTACAACTCCTTGGCACACAGAACGACATGGCTACGATCCGACTTATGTACAGAAACCTCGAAAAGCGAAAAGCAAACGAAAGCGAATATGACGGAACGGTAAACGAAGCTATGCCTGTTACCGCAACAATTATAATCATAATGGGGCTTACAAGATTTGCCTCTACTGCCGCCTGACCTATTATAAGACCGCCAACTATTCCAAGCGTAGAACCTATAGGTCCCGGTACGCGTATGCCTGCTTCCTTGATAAGTTCAAAGCTAAGTTCCATAATTATGAGTTCCAGAAAAGCTCCGAACGGCACGAGTGCCCTCGATGACGAAACCGTAATAAGAAGATTGGTAAGTAAAAGCTCCTGATGATAATTTAAAAGGGACAAAAACACCGCAGGAAAAAGTAGCGAAAGGAACACCGCAATATATCTTAAAAGCCTTGTCAATAGCGAATACGGATACCTGAGATATCCGTCCTCGGCAGATGTGATAAGGTCAAAAAATGTAGCAGGCATTATAAGGGCGTGCGAGCTTCCGTTTAATAAAAAGGCTACTCGCCCCTCGGTGAGTGCCTTGCATACCCTGTCGGGGCGTTCTGTTGTAACCATCTGCGGTATAGGCACAAATGAGGCATCCTCTATATACTGCTCCACATCGAGCGAGGACATTATATACTCGGCATCTATAAGATCTATTCTTCGGCGCACTTCATCTACAAGACTTTCGTTTGTTATGTTTTTAAGATATACAAGTGCACCGGGAGTCTGTGTGGTTTTGCCCACGGCTATATTTTCCATTATAAGGTCGGGAGTATTTATGGTCTTGCGGATAAGTGCGGTATTACACCTTAATACCTCATTAAATCCCTCGTGAGGACCTTGAATTACTGCTTCGTTTTCGGGGTTTGCCACACTTCGGTGCTCCCATGTTTTTACATCGAGCACAAAGGCAGTATCCACGGTATCTGCAAAGAGAACCGCACTTCCTATATTGACCGCACGAAGCGCAGAATCCATATTGCTCTCCGCTTTGAATTGTGCCTGAGGAACAAGAGTTTTTTCTATGCTTTCTTTTAAATCCGTTGTTTCCTCTTCCCTGCTTTCGCTCATGAGAGAACGAAGCACAAAATCATTTACAAACGAGGAGTTCGAGAGCCCCTCGGCACATATAACAAATGCCTCAAACTTTTTGTCGGCAAGATTTATATAGAGTGAGCGCAAAACAATATCTCCGTTTTTTGGGAGTGAAAATACTTTTTTGGCATACTCTCTGTTTTGATTTATATCAGAACTCACCTTCGACATGAGCTCGTATTGTATTTTGGGATTTGGCGGAGAAATCTCAAAATCCGCTTTTTCTTTGTGTCTGTACAAAAACAGGTTTTTCATCCTGTCACCTCCAAAACATCTATATTTTTGTCTACATGGCAATAAATATTCATGGCATAAAAACCGCTTTTATCGGAAATAATTATTGCGAGGTGAAGTGTATGGCACAAAGAATTAATAAAATAAAGGAAATTATAAACGGCGCTGTAAAACAAAACTACAGTGTGCTCTACAAACAGGGACGAAAAAAAATACTTCTGCCCTCTTGTACCATAGAGGCGGCATACCCTGAAATATTTGTGATATCGCATATTGACACTAAAACAAAAAGGTGCATAAAGCTATCCTTTTCCTACACGGAGCTTCTTACAAAAGCAGTATGTCTGTGTCCCGAAAAAAGTCTGCCGACAGATGAAGTTATATAATATATACAATGTTTTTATAAAGTTTTAAAGAAAATGCACAAAATTAAATTACCATCTTGAAGAATTCTAAAATGTATTGTATAATATATACAACATAATACATTCAAGGAGGAGTTTGAAATGGTAAAATTAGTAGTTGGCAAGAAAGGCTCCGGCAAAACCAAAACTATGCTTGATGCTATAGCTCAGGCTGTTAAGGACGAAAACGGCAATGTTATCTTTGTTTGTAACTCCAACAGACACATGCTCGAGGTAACACACGCAGCAAGACTTGTAGATGTATCTAATGCGGATACAGAAACATTCAGACTTTTTAAAGCTTTTATCATGGGCATGCTCTCCCAGAACTATGATATTTCGCACATATTTGTAGATAGCTTATTCAAGATTGTCCCCGACGATATGGACGGACTTGCAGATTTTGTGGACGGACTTGAAAAAATCAGTGAGGAAGCAAATGTTAAATTTACAATCTGCATAAGCGCAGATGCAAGTGAGCTTCCTGCATCTACTCACAAATACATCTAATTAAAAACAAAATCAGCCGTCTTATACAAGGCGGCTTTTTTGTTTGTACGAAAGGTATATTACATGTCACAAAACAATCTATATATATCGGTGGAAAATAAAGCCACCGCAGAAATAACAGAAAAAAAGTCAAGATTTATAGCCAATGTATGCCATGTTGAAACCGAAGAAGAAGCTATGGCTTTTGTGGATAAAATAAAAAAAGAGCACCATAGTGCCAGACACAATGTATATGCTTTTATCTTAAATAATGGCTTCAAAAAATATACAGACGATGGTGAACCCAGCAAAACAGCGGGGCTACCCATACTCGAAATGATAGAAAAGCAAGGCATTACCGATGTGGTATGCGTGGTAACAAGATACTTTGGCGGAACACTGCTCGGAACAGGCGGACTTGTGCGTGCATATACGGAATCTGCCAAACTGGGAGTTGAAAGTGCGGGAGTGGTAGTAATGACAGAATGTGAGCTTATTGAGCTTTCTGTTCCCTACTCTTTGCTCGGCTCGGTTGAACACCTTATTAAAAAAGCCTCCGCGATTTGCGAGGATAAACTCTTTGGCGAAAATATAACTATGAACGTAGTAACGGAGAGTGTAAACGCTCCCTCCTTTACCGAAAGTATAAAAAATGAATTCGGCGTATCTGTGGATATCCGCTTGAAAGGCAAGGTATACAGAAAAATATGAATAACAAAAAGATAGCTAGGCTTCTTACTCTTTTTGCCTTTATGTTTTTGTCGCTTATTGTGTATCTTACGGTTTTTGACCTGGCAAATCATGACAAATACGCTGTAGAAACCATATCCGAAAGAGAAGACCATGTAATACGCGGAAAGGTATTCGACAGAAACAAAGTTATTCTG
>JAZLCB010000060.1:0-1587 GCA_045614005.1 Clostridia bacterium | reverse complement strand
TTCAAGGATGGTGCCGATGTAATTATTACCGACAAGGGTATAATAGATGTGTCTTTTGCACGCCATTCAGTACACTGTTACATATGACCTCGGAGCAGCTGATGCATATTTCGACACAACTCCCGATGGCAACATAACTGTTGAAGAAAAACTCACACTCCCCACTCCCAAGAGAGATGGATATGTATTTGTAGCATGGTATCTTGACAGCGGATTCACTCAGGCCGTTTCGGAAATTCCCGTAGGTAAAACATCTGATGTTACCGTATACGCAAAGTGGAGACTTGCTACCGTTCCTCCTACAATGTACACCATCACCTTTGATGGCAATACTTACGAAGTAGAAGAAGGCAAGGCGCTTTCCACAAATGCTTCCTTAAAGGCTGCAATGGAAGCAACCGAAGAAAAGACAGGTTACACCTTAAGCTTTAAGAAAGCAGGCACTTCCACAGTTGTTACTATAGATACTATAGTTTCGGCAGATATGGGAATCGAAATCGTATACACAGCTATCGAGTATACAATCACATACTACTCCGATGGTGTAGTATACGATACAGACACCTACACAGTAGAAGACGCAGTTACACTTCCCATACCCACCAAGAGCGGATTCGATTTTGACGGTTGGTATACAAATGACAGCTTCACAGGTACTGCTGTAACAGCTATCGCAGTAGGAACAACAGGTAACAAGACATTCTACGCTAAGTGGACACCCAAGGATGTATACTTCATAATGACATATGAAGGAATTGAGTATCCCATAAAGGCGGGCGAAAGACTTGATTCTAATCAAGACCTTATAAATGCTTTGAATACCGCTGTACAGAAGCCCGGATATCTTTTAAGATGGAAAGGTTACTATATGGAAAACGGTCAGGAAAAGTGGACAGGATTGAATATCTCCACAGTGCCTGACAGAGATATGACAATTAAACCCGATTATACTTTGTCATACTATGGAATCTGGCTCTATTCCAACGGCACGCAGTATCAGGAAATTCGTTATTGTATATATGATGAAGTAATTCTTCCTGTTCCCACAGATGTTGCATATTTCTTTAATGGTTGGTACGACAACGAGCAGTTTACAGGTACACCTGTAACCAAGATAGAAGCCGGTACTACAGGAAGTATCCACCTCTATGCTAAGTGGACACCCAAGGCAAAGTACACTATTACCTATAACGGCGTAGAGTACAACGCATACGAAGACCAGAAGATAAAAGATGCTGTAGATGCAAACGGCAACAAGCTTTCCGATGCTCTTGCAACTTATGTTGTACCTGAGGGCTACGAGAGAGACGGATACAAGATTAAAGGTACAGATGTATCTGTAGATTTAGAGGCAAATGCATCACAGACTATTGAACTTGAACCTAAAAACAAAGTTATAGTATATACAATCACATACTACTCCAACGGCGTGGTATACGGCACAGCTACATATACAGTAGAAAAATCAGTTACACTTCCTGTACTTGCAGATTCTGCAAACGACTTTAACGGTTGGTATGCAGACTCCGCTTTCACAAACGGACCTGTAACAGCAATCGCAGTAGGTACAACAGGCAACAAGACATT
>JAZLCB010000059.1:0-6034 GCA_045614005.1 Clostridia bacterium | reverse complement strand
TAGCCTTCATTTTCTATGGCATTTTTTATTCGTTTGTCTGTAACAGCTTTGGCAATGGTAAATTCCGCCTTGCCCTCTTTGTGGCTTACATACACCTTGGAAGCCCCGAGGTTTTCAAGACACTTTCGCACCTGTGCCTCGCAATGAGTGCACATCATGCCCTCTATATGCAATGTCTTATGAAGGGTGTCTGTTTTATCCTTTATTTTGGCAAGATTGAGTCTTAAGGCATTGCATACCACGCAAAAGCTCGAAAGGCTCATTGCCGCCGCACCGAACATGGGGCTTAAGGTAATGCCCCACAATTTGTACCACACGCCTGCGGCAAGGGGAATTCCTATGATATTGTATATAAACGCCCAGAAGAGGTTTTGCTTAATATTCGTGAGTGTGGCACGGCTGAGACAAATTGCAGACACCGCATCGGAAAGAGCACTTCGCGCAAGGACAACATCTGCCGCATCTATGGCAATGTCTGTACCTGCACCTATGGCTATGCCTGTGTCGGCTCTTGTAAGTGCGGGGGCATCGTTGATGCCGTCACCTATCATGGCAACCTTGCCTTCCTTTTGCAGAGTGCGGATTACCTCGTCCTTGCCCTCGGGAAGGACATCGGCAATTATTTCGTCTACACCTGCCATAGTGCCTATGGCTTTTGCGGTGATGGCATTATCGCCTGTGAGCATTACAACGCGAAGACCAAGCTTTTTAAGGTCGGCTATAGCCCGGGGGCTATCTTCCTTTATAACATCGGCTACGGCTACGATTCCGAGTAGAGTATCATTTCTGGCAAAGAGTACAGGTGTTTTGCCCTGCGATGCATACTTTTGTATTATATCGTCTGCAATGTCCGAATTCACCTTTGTTTTTATAAATTCTGCCTTTCCGCCCCAAAGAACCGCTCCGTCCAACTTGGCGGTAACACCACTACCCGAAAGTGCGGTAAAGTCCGAAACCTCGGGTATAGACATATTCTCTGCCCTTTTTAGTATAGCTTTTGCAATGGGGTGCTCGCTTCCTCTTTCGAGAGAAGAAGCAAGGCAAATAAGCTCATCCTCGGAGATATCCGCTATCGGGTATATATCCGTAACGGTTGGACTACCCATAGTGATTGTGCCTGTTTTATCAAGAACTACCGTCTTAACCTTGCCGAGTTCCTCGAGCGATACTGCGGTTTTAAAGAGTATATTATTTCTTGCGCCAAGTCCTGTGCCTACCATTATGGCAACAGGGGTAGCAAGACCTAATGCACAAGGACAGCTTATTACAAGCACGGATATTGCTCTTGCAACGGCAAAACCAAAACTTTCGCCAAGGATGAGCCATAGTGCAAGAGTGAAGAGTGCTATAGCCAGAACAACGGGTACAAATACTCCCGATACCTTGTCTGCTATCTTGGCAATGGGTGCTTTGGTTGATGAAGCATCGCTTACCATGCGGATAATCTGCGAAAGAGTGGTGTCCTTTCCTACCTTTTCGGCACGGCACTTAAGAAATCCCGATTCGTTGATAGTACCTGCCCACACCTCAGAATCCTCTTTTTTGTCGGCAGGTATGCTTTCGCCTGTGAGTGCAGATTCGTTAACCGCACCGTGTCCCTCCAGAACAAGACCGTCTACAGGTATGCTCTCGCCCGGGCGGACAACAAAGATATCACCTTTTTTAACGCTTTCTATATCTACGATTATTTCTTTATCGTCTTTTATGATGACAGCGGTTTTGGGTGCGAGCTTCATAAGTCCTTTGAGTGCGTTTGTAGTCTTACCCTTGGCACGTTCCTCCAGAAGCTTGCCTACGGTTATGAGGGTAACTACCACTCCCGCCGACCCAAAATACAAATTGTGAAGATGACTGCCTGCCATAGTAAACAGCACATACACGCTGTAGATAAACGATGCAAACGAGCCGAGCGATACAAGAGTATCCATATTCGGACTGCGATTTAAAAGAGCCTTTGTGCCCGATATAAAAAACTTTTTGTTTATAATAAGCACAGCTACAGTAAGAACGAGCTGAACTATTCCGACAGACAGGGGGTTTTGCACCATAACAGTCGGAAGCGGGAAATGCCACATGGTATATCCCATGGAAAAATACATAAGCACAACAAGTAATATGCACGACGATACAAGGCGCGCCATTATGCCATGGGATCTGTCGTTATCTTTTTTTGGCGCTTCATTTGCAAGCTGTGCACCGTAGCCTGCGGACTTTACTGCTTGTATTACCACATCGGAGGACACATCGCCCTCTACGGTCATGGAATTTGTAAGAAGATTTACCGAGCACTCCGTAACACCGTCAACAGCAGACACAGCCTTTTCCACTCTGGCACTGCAAGCGGCACAGCTCATGCCTGTAACAATGTATTGTTCCATTTTATCACCTCCGAATATAATTATAGTTCCACAAAAATAAGAAGTCAATCAAAATTGCGGATAAAAATAAGAAACCTGCAAGCGAATTTGCAGGTTTCTACACATTTTTTAAAAATATTATCTCTTTGAAAGAACTTCCTTTTCGTATGCCTTAACTTCTGTAAGATAATCCTCAGCTATACCCTCTCTCTTGAGGTATTCAGCCCACACATCACCCATAGGTGCTGTCTTTAATTCTTCCTGAAGTACCATGAGGCTTGTCATGTCATTTTCTTCCTGAAGAGCTTTGAGCTTGTCATTCGGCTGGAGGAGTGCAAAGAGAAGTGCCTTATTTACATTGCGAACACCTGTAACCCATGCGGATATACGGTTTATGGAAGCATCAAAATAGTCTGTAGCAATAAACACTCTGTCTAATGCATCGTTTCTTACTATTTCTTTAGCAATTTCTCTTGTTTCGTCATCAAAGAGAACAACATGGTCAGAATCCCATCTCATAGGTCTTGTAACATGGAGTGCTATCTTCTCGTTGAAAAGGAGGAGTGCAGATATCTTGTCCGAAACCATTTCGGTAGGATGATAGTGACCGTTGTCCATAAGAGGTGTTATGCCCTTGCGGTCTGCATAGCTTAATGCAAACTCTGCAGAGCCTACTGTATACGCTTCCACACCGATACCAAACACCTTGGATTCGAGTGTTATGTACACCTTGCTCTTGTCGTAAGGCACGGAGAGAATCTGATCGAGCGAATCCTTAAAGCGTGCTCTTGGAGACATTCTGTCGGCAGGGATATCCTTGTAGCCGTCGGGAATCCATATATTCATAACACAGGGAACACCTGTCTTTTCGGCAAAATACTGTGAAAGCCTGATACAGCATTTACCGTGTTCTATCCAGTAGTTTCTTACCTTGTCATCGGGAGAAGAAAGTGTAAGACCGTCCTTTACCATGGGGTGCGAGAAGAACGAAGGGTTAAAGTCTATTCCAAGACCTCTTTCGAGCGCAAAATCTACCCAAGGTGTAAAATACTCCTCTTTGAGATTTGCTCTGTCTACATTTTCGCCTATTGCATAGCAAGCATGAAGATTTAACTTCTTTCTGCCGGGCATGAGCGAAAATGCCTTGTCTATATCCTGCATAAGCTGTGCAGGAGTAGTAGCCTTGCCGGGGTAGTTACCTGTGGTCTGAATACCGCCCGAGAGTGCCTCGCCTGCATCAAAGCCTACAACATCATCGCCCTGCCAGCAATGAACGGAAATTGTAGCATTCTTTAAAGCATCAAGTGCTTTTTCGGTGTCTACACCGAGGGATGCATATATCTTTTTTGCTTCTTCGTATCTTGACATAAAAAATCATTCCTTTGCTATAAGATAGTTTTATTTTAGTAAATTTTACATGAATTGTCTATGTATTATTTTTAGAAGTTTATGTGGGAATCTTTACTTATTCGGGAAAGTTTTCGCCCGTGGAGTAGTCTATTATTACACCAGGCTGTACATTGTAGCAATATACATTAAAGCATATGCCCTCGCCCTCATCTTCTACGCTGTATGCCTCCATGAGCACACCCGAAGCAAGAAGATTGTCCTTCTCAAATATGGGAGTTACCCTGTACATTACATGATTGCCTGTATCCTTTATATACTGTGCCACATCGTTTTCAAAAGGAAGCATACCCTCTGCATTTAAGTATCTTGTACCTGTGATGAGGTTCTCTCTCGTGGCATTTTCACCCGTGAGCTGAAAACCTATGAGATGGCATCTGTTGTAAACATACTTGCCGTCTATAAAATCATACTTTTCGTTTTGCCATCCGCTTGGCTTTACATAGCCTATGCTTCCCCTCTCCTCGGTAGGCATAAGGTCCTCACCTATGCTTGCTATACACACCGTACACCTTTCGAGAGCATCCATTTCGCCATAGGATTCAAAGGATTCATCAGTAATCTCATCCTTGGTAAAAAACGGCACATTGCCGTTTACCTCCACATACGGCTCGCCCGAAAATTCACCAACAGCAGAAAACCAATCTTCTGCAGGTACAGTCATCTCCGCTTTTTGCGGATTGGTAATACAGCCCGTAAGGGTAATTAATAATGTAAGTAAAACTACCAGAAGCTTTCTCATAATAACACCTCTAATCTATCTGCATTTATTATACTGCATTATATGTGTATTTTCAATATTTTTAAACATTTTTGCCACAATAGGGTGCATATATGCTTGCTATTATGCCAATGAAATGGTATAAATATATTAACCGTTATTCAAGGAGATGACTTTATGCTCAAAATAGGTATAATAGGTGCAGGTAACATTACCAAAAGACACATAACAGCTTATCAGGCTAACCCATTGTGCGAGGTTGTAGCCATTGCAGACATAAATCCTGCGCAGGCACAAAAAAACGCAAATGAATTCGGCATAAAAAATGTATATACAGACTATCACAACATATTAAACGACGAAAGCATTGATGCCGTGAGTATTGCCACACCTACATTCACACACAAGGACATAGCTATAGATGCAATAAAGGCACACAAGCATATCCTTTGCGAAAAGCCCCCTGCCCTTAATGCAGATGAGGCAAAGGAAATACAAAAAGCTCTTGAGGGCTATGACAAAACATTTATGTTTGCCTTTGTGCGCCGTTTTAACAACAAAACAAGATACTTAAAGGAATACATCGACTCAGGGAAAATGGGCAAAGTGCTCAGCTGTGAGGCTATACGCTACGCTCAGATGGCACAGAGCAAAGGCTGGTTTGCCAAGAGAGAGCTTGGCGGTGGCTCACTTATAGATGCATCCATCCACGAGCTTGACTTTCTTCTCTACCTTATGGGATATCCCAAGCCAAAGAGTGTACTTGCATACGAAAGCCATGCCAACAACAAGCTCTGCTCGCAGATAAACTCAAAAAGTGCAGGATATCCCTCTGCCGATACAAATTCATACGAGAAGAATACAGAGGATTTCTTAAAGGCATTTATTACATTTGAAAACGATACAACACTCTATGTTAAATGCGGTAATGCACTCCTCCTGCCAAAACCCGGCTACTACTGCGAATTAAACGGCGAAAGAGCGGGCATTACAGTAGAAACCTTCAACGAAGAAAATCCCATTAATATAATCGAAGTAACCGACAATATGTACTTAAATGACAGCATACCGCATATCCCCAAGAATAACCCATTCTTTGAGCAGATAAACCACTTTGTCGACTGCGCTATGGGCAAAACCGAATGCATAGTAAAGGTGGAAGAAGGCGTACAACTTATGGAAATAATAACAGCGGCTTATGAATCGGCAAAGACAGGTATGCCTATAATCATGAACAAATAAATTTATTTAACTTATAAAAAACATATAGGACTCTGCAAAATTGCAGAGTCCTATTTTTGTGGAATCAAAACATAGAGAAAAAGTCCATCTGACTGCTCTCGGGGAGTCCGTCTAAGATTCCCGATTTTCTCATAACTTCGATTACTGTTTTATTAACCTTTGAGCGTTGCTGGAGGTCGTCTATGGAGTCAAATTTCTCCTCTCCTCTTGCATCAGCAAGTGCTATAGCGGCATTTGTACCCACACCCGGAAGGGCATTTAGCGGAGGAAGAATACCGGTTTCCGTAGGAAGGAACTTTGTAGCGTG
>JAZLCB010000058.1:0-7273 GCA_045614005.1 Clostridia bacterium | reverse complement strand
TGCAGCACTTGGTAACGACAAGCTCGAAGTTTCCAACGAAATCTCCAAAGCGGCAAAAACCGTAAGAAACATCAAGAATTATATAGACGACAACTTTTCCGATCCCGATCTGTCCTTGGAGAAAATCAGTGCCGAGCTTTTCTATAACAAAAAATATGTTTCGCATATATTCAAAAACGAACTCCAAATGGGCTTTTCGGAATATGTAAATCTTGTCCGTATGCAACAGGCATACGCGCTGATGGACAAAGGCGTAACAAGTATCAAAGACATAGCGACTATGTGCGGTTTCCGCGATTCGCTCTATTTTTCTAAACTATTCAAGCTCAAAACTATGAAAACCCCCACCGAATACATTAAGACAATAGTCGAACGAAAAAACCAATAGAAAATGTGCCGAGTATTCTAAGTACTCGGCTTTTTTATTACTGTACACCTTTTAAACACTATTTTAGTATACCATATAAAAATTGATATTGAGTTTAGACACATTTTACTCTATACTATAGTTAATGACTTTGTTTTGGAGGTAACACCATGAATAAAACAAAAGGCGGAAAGGTTTTTACATGGACACAGCTTCTGGGTTTTGACAAAAACGAGACTGATAAAGGTGTAAAAAACTTCCTTGAAAATACAGGTTTTGTACCCGATGGAGTATATGCGCTCGTACACCATGCCGACTTTGTACATCAGTACAGAGGCATGGACGAAGAATACATACTCCCTCCCGACAACTGTGCATACTTTGGTATACCCTTTAATGCCGAAAGGCAGAGGCAGGAGTGGACAAACCACGATGTACGCGCGCTTGCCACAGAACTCAAAAATGCAGGAAGCGGTCTGTACTTTACGCTTTTTGCTCATACACTCGACAACCGATTCCACAACGAATGGGTAGAAGAACACCCCGAGGTAAAGGCACATGCAAGAGGCGGAGTCAGAATGTACCATTGCCTTTTAAAGCATTTTAAAGACGGCACTCTGTACGAGGACTTCTTTATAGACAAAGCGTGCGATGTGCTTAGGGATTATAACATGCGTGGAATCCACATTGCCGACTGGTTCTGGACTGTGCGTATGGCATATGCCGACTTCTCGTGTGACCTTGTAGAGCAGTTTACAAAATACACAGGCATAAAAATGCCCGATAGCGTAAACACCCAAAGCGACGAGGCTGAAATCGAAGATGCAAGAGCCGACTACATATGGGCAAATTTAAGAAAAGAGTGGATACTCTTTATAAACAGAAGATGGGCAGACTTCTATAAAAAGCTCTGCGACAGAGTTCATGCCATAGGATGCGAAGTGAGCGTACTGGGTATGTACTGCACCGATCCGTTCGAAACAAGATACTGCCTCGGCATAGACCTTAATATGCTATCCGAAGCAGGCGTGGACTGGATTACCGAAAACATTCTCCCCTCATCCTGCTTTGCCACAAGTGACGATACACCTCTGTACTTCCACCGCTACATGGCAATAGCTCCGCTTACTGCAGCCCATGTTAAAAAGAGCAGACTCGTATCCATGCTCGGTCTCCAGGATGCTACAGAGGAATGGGATATGATGCACCACCTTCCTTGCCTGCACGAAAGAGACCTCTACACAATGATGGCATATCAGCTACAGACAGGAAACAGTGCAAAGCGCGCACTCGAAGGATACCTGCTTTGCCTTTGCGACGGAATCCGCAAGGAAGACTGGGTTAAGGAACACCGACTCCTCGAAATAGGGATGTCCGGCAAGGTGAAAAAATCGCTCTCTCCCGTTATGCTCTGGTCGGATACCGCATACGAAAATATGCTCGGCGAATACATAGAACACAAACGAATTACTCCGTTCAAACTCTTCTACGAGCTCGGCAAATCGGGCGCGATGCTCGGCGGTGCTGTCCGAAGCGAGGATTTAAAGGGATTTGACGGAAGTCTTGTAGTGCCCGACTTCGATATGCTCTCGGAAGAGGAGAGAAACCTTGTTGCTTCCTACAAAGGCAAAATGATAATAACCGCAAAAAAGGAATGCGACATAACAAAATGGGGCATAGAGCCTACACTTACCATGGAAGATAAATTCAGCGATTATCCCCTTTGTGCTTATGTTGTAAATACTGATATATCGGACGAATTAAAAGAAAAGATTTCGCTTCTCCTCGCGGAAGATGACGGAAGCGAAAACCTCAAAGGCGATATATCCAAGATACCCGAGCTCACCTGCACCGTGCTCCACGATACGCTCATATATGCCAAGGTGACACAAGGCTTCTTTGATGCGGTTGCGCTTGCAACACTTTCTATATCAAAGGATGTAGTGGAATGCGATGTACCCTACCTTGCATATGAGCTCCAAGACGGTAACATTCGCCTCTATATATTCAATACAAACGAGCTTCGATACAAAAGAGCATATACCGATGTGTATGTGCCTGTAGCCGATACAAAGATAGTTTCTGACTTCCCGGTACTTTCCGTCCGCTACAGCCCCGGAGCAAAGAACCAGTTTATATACTTCTACGACCATACCGAAAAGCGAAGCAAACAGAATTTTGAAATAAAGCTTCAGCCGGGTGGAGTAAGTATAGTGGATATAATCACAGAATAGATTATACAAAAAGGGAATGTAAAAAAAGTCCAGACCGCAAAAAGGCAGGAATAACAAAGAATATATAGTGTTAATTAGCTTTTAAACCATTTAAAATTGTCATAAATGTTGAAAAACATCTGTTTCCAGATGTTTTTCTTCAAACGTATGCCTTTTTGCTATTGCCAAATCTCACCGCTCGCAGTACCTTTGTACAGCTTCGGGTTATCACTCAAAGCAAGGCACTGCCTTGCTTTGAGCTCGATTTGACAATTCTGAATCATTTTTTCCTATTCCCCAAGGGACTGTAAATTGATTTTTTTGAATTAATTTACAGTCCCTTTTAATATGATTTTAGTTATCTAAAAATATTTCTTTTTGCCTTTATTGTAAGAATCTTTCGTACGCTCTCATCTATTCTGTCTTCGGCTAATCTGCCGTCTTCTACGGCTTTAATTATTGCCTCACAGGTTTTTTCGGGGTCAGGAGGCATTAGTATCATATCTACACCTGCATCTATCGCCATCAGTGCAGACTCGTCCACCGCAAAGTTATCGCATATTGCACCCATGCTGAAAGAATCGGTTATAACTATTCCGTTGTATCCAAGTTCTCCCCTCAGCATACCTGTGATTACTTCTTTTGAAAGAGAAGCAGGGATTTTTTCGCTTATTGCTTCATTTAGGGTCATGTGCGATATCATAACAAAATTACAGCCTGCTTCAATGCCTGCTTTAAACGGCAGAAATTCACATTCACGAAGTTCGTCCAGGGTGCGCAGGCTTACCGAAGTTCCCTTATGAGAATCTGCAACCGTACTCGCGTGCCCCGGAAAATGCTTAAGCACCGAGCTTACTCCGTTTTCCTCAAGCCCCTTTACACATTCGGACACCATAGCCGATACAACACCGGGGTCAGAGCCAAACGAACGGTTTCCTATCTCGGTGTTTTTGCTATTTACAAGAACATCTGCAACCGGAGCAAAATCCACATTGAATCCAAACTCAACAAGCTCTTTGCCGAGAGTTAAACCAACCTCGTAGGCTTGGGAGGGGTCGTTTGTTTCGCCTATTGTCAGCATAGGAGGATGACTCGTTACACCCATAGCCTTGTTGGAGCTAAGCCTTGCCACCGGTCCGCCCTCTTCGTCAACACCCATAAACAGCGGTATTTTGGAATAGCTCTGCGTTTTTGACAGCATATCTATGGTTTGCTCTCTTGTTTCAAAATTCCGGGCAAAATACACTATACCGCCAACGGGATATTTTTCAAGTGCTTTTTGGGTAGTTTCGCCCGTGCTTACCACATTGCCGACTCCTGTTATAGACTCAGGTGTTACAAACATCATCTGATACACCTTGTCTCTTAAGGACATTTCTTCCAAGAGCGAAGAAACCGTATATTCGCTATACGCATATGCAGATACTGCCTTTTTATTCAGGGTGTCTGTTTTTCTGACAAAAATTTCAGATTTATAGCCAAGAAGGAGCACAATTACTCCTAAAACCATTACGGACACCAAGGCAACAACACTTTTTTTGCATCTTGTTTCTTTTTGCTTTAAATTATCATCCATCTTATTCACCAATACGACATATAATATTTAAAACTTATTTTGCATATAAAAATCAGCCACCGCAAGCCCCATATCCGCTATGGTTGCCTGCACATTTTCCTTTAAGGCATAGTCGGTGCTTCCGTCCGCCTTCAAGGGAATGTCATTTATCATTACGGCAAAAATTATATTAAAATCCTTGCCCATTATTATAGCCACATCATTCTCTACCCGTGACAATTCTCCTGTTTTGTTTGCAACAACAATTCCGGGATATTTTTCGGCTATTTTTGCAGGGATTTTGGCGCGTCTCACCTGACTTTTTAACAAATTCATAAATTCCGTGTTGTACGGCTCTTTAAAAAAGGTCTTGTTGTACACACCCTCAAGAAGTCTTACCACATCCTCTACCGAAGTGTAGTTTTCATAGCCCGTAGGGCCTTCGGGCGGGGTGGTATCGTGCATTTTTCTGTTGAGCTCGGTATCTTTGAAGCCGTTTTCCTTTATGAATACATTAATCTCGTTGGTTTCTTCTATCTTGCGGGTTTCGGGGTTCTGACCTCCGAAATCATCCACGAACTCGCGCGATGCCGCATTGTCGCTTTCGGTTATCATAAGTTCGAGTTCTTTTCTTCGGGTGTCTGTCAGCTTATAAGTCCCCTTGCCAAGCTTGTCATATACAGTACCTGCAATAAAGAGCTTTACCACGCTTGCGCTGTTGAGCTTCTTGCTATTATGCATAAGGCCGGCGCCTGTATCGAGGTTTTTTATTGCAAAGGATAACTCCACTTCGGGATGCTTATCCATTACAATTTTTTCAAGCTGTGCTTCGAGCTTTTTAAGCTTGTCCGATTCGTCGCTTTTGTCTTTAGGCTTTGCGTTCTCTTTTTCTGTGTGAATGTTTTTTGTAACGGGTACTTCTGTGTCCTTTTTGCTACCTGCGACCATTCCCGGCAGAACACCCAAAACGAACATACAAAAAACAAGACACAAAATACCTAAAATATAAAATTTTCTTTTCTTGGGTTTTTCAGACATTGTATAACCTCTAATCATCAAACTGGGTTTCTAAAATATAGTCTATAAGTTCTGCCTGAACATAGTTTCTTTCTTCATCGGTTTCCACCGAAGTCATATCCTCTTCGGTAGTAGAAAGAATAGCTACCAGAATTTGTACACCGTCATACTCTACAATAGCTACATTGTTTGTACACTGATCTGTAAGGGCATTTACATTGCATACGCTGTAGTACGAAGGTATATGTTTTTTGAGTCCTATAGGTTTTCCGTCTCCGCCTACGGATTTAAAGATGCCCTTCATATATTCCTCGTTGCCGAGTGTTTTGCAGGTTATAAGGTCTGCAAAAATATTTGCAATTTCGCTCGGAGTGGTGGAGTTCGGTTCAACAGAATAATCCACATAATCGGGATTTATATATGTCTTTCTGTTTATACTTGTATTTTCGTATCCACGAGCTCTGAGGGCACTGTTTATGTAGTCAAAGCCGTTGATTTCGCCCGTTTGGTCTGCTATGTAGTCAACAATATGGTTGGATTTGTTGTTATCGCCGTAAACAGCCACATCCGAAACATAGCTGTCGAGTGTAAGATAGTTTCCGTCCTGACGGGAGCTGTGCGGTGCTTCCTTACCGTTTGGAATATAGGAAAAATAAATTTCTTCGGAGTTTATATCGATATTCTCCCTGTCAACCACTTCGGAAAGCGCATCGAGTATAACTACCTGTCCCATTGCCGAAGCCAAAAACTCTCTGTCTTCGTTATATCCGTACTCATATCCTGTGCTTAGATTCTTTACATATATACCAAAATCTGTGTATGAGCTGTTGTCATTTATTATTTCGCGTATAACGGAATCTTCTATCTCTTCGATATCCTCATACACCTCGACATCTTTTCTCTTTTCCCTACGTTCGGGTTCTGCTTCGTCCTCAAAAACTCCCGATGTAAAGAGGAATCCTGCAACAATAGCCAAAACAAGCACTACCCCTGCTACTATATAAAGAGGCATGTATTTTTTATGACTTTTTTTGTTCCCGGGCTCTTTTATGAGTGTATCGGGCTTTTCGTTTTGGGGTACATAAGATGTATTTTGCTCATTCGGCAAATCTGTGCAAGCTTCTTCTGTCATAGACGCACCGCAAAAACGGCAGAATTTTGCACTTTCTTTATTTTCATTACCGCATTTTTTGCATATCGGCTTAGTGACTTTCTCCTCTGCAAAAGCTTCGTCATTCACCTGCTCGGCGTCGGCACAGATTGCCTCTTCGGGCAACTTAGAACCGCAAAAACGACAGAATTTTGCGCTGTTTGCATTCTCGTTTCCACAATCTTTACATATCATACCTGTTTCCTCCATTTATGTTTTCCCGCAAATAACTACTGCAAAAACTAAGTTATCCAAGTTGTCGGAACGCAGTTAAAATCCTTATATCATCGGGGTTTTAAGTATAGCACCAATATCATATTTTGTCAATAATTGACGATTTGGAGCACATGGATAGCGGAAGCTTTTTGATTCTTGTTTTGTGTAAAATTTTAGAGTGTTTTATAAAAAAATAATATTGTGTTTGCTCTCGTTTTAATCTATGCTATAATTAATGAATTTGTTTTGGAGGTAACACCATGAATAAAACAAAAGGCGGAAAGGTTTTTACATGGACACAGCTTCTCGGATTTGACAAAAACGAGACTGATAAAGGTGTAAAAAACTTCCTTGAAAATACAAGTTTTGTACCCGATGGAGTATATGCGCTCGTCCACCCAAGCCTTCGGCTTCGGTACCGGACTCCCGGCTGCTCACGCTCACACCTTCTCAAGGTTCGAGTCCTTTTTAACTATGCATAAAAAAAGAATCGTACCAATGTACGATTCTTTTTTTATGCGAAAGAACGACAAAACGGAGCAGAATTGAGGTAAAAAAGCAAAAATGTATACCTATTCCTCCGAATTATCCTCGTCCTCAATCAACTCTAATATTATGGAGTGCCGCGTTTTAATTATATCCATCATTTCAAAGTACGCCAGATGGCGTCCCTGTTCGAAATCCGATAGGTCTTTTCCATCACCGAATTCATCTAAACGTTCCTGCAACACATGCAGCATATTTTCTATATGGAC
>JAZLCB010000057.1:0-4308 GCA_045614005.1 Clostridia bacterium | reverse complement strand
TGGTTTCTCGACAATTCCATTATAACGGATTTTGAACAAATATGCTCTCTTTTTATTTATTTCTTTAAATTTTCTTGAGCTCTATTTGTTGGACACCCCAACATTTATTATAGAGCCGAAAAAACACACACTCGAAAGAGTGTGTGTTTTTTGTGTTTGTGTCCGCAAGGACACAACATCACACAAATATTTCAATAAATCCCCATCCCCATAAAAAAGTACACCTTTTTCTCTAAAAAGTTTATTAACACCAAAGGATGTTTTATGTTTTAATTAAAAAAACACCTTTTTGAAAGGAAGAAAACTATGAATTATACAGACAAGATTCCTCACAGATTTTTCTGGACTTGGGACCACAGCACCAACTGGTGTTTGCATGCGCTCGGAGCACAGAACTGCGGTGTTGCAAATGTGTATGCCAAGTATCCCGAAATGTTTGAAAGAGATTATATGCGACTTATAGATTACTGCAAAGAGCACAAGTTTGATGCAGTAGGTATCGTAGGTCTTCTTCGTGATGCACACTACGGCGTTGACGGTGCAAGAAGACTGTGCTCCTATGCCGAAAAGCAGGGTGTCAAGGTGTACATGATAGTAGGTACATATTCATACGGCGGTATATACTACGAAGGCGACCATAAATATTCTATGGACAAGTTCTTTAGTGAGCATCCCGAATGTGTGGGCAAAACTGCAGACGGTGATCCACTCTATGTACAGTTTACAGGTAAGCACGGATACAAGCTTCAGGCACAGGGTTGCCCGTCAAACAAGGCTTTGAACGACTATATGCTCGAATCCTTCGATTGGCTGTTTAAAGAAGTGCCCGAGCTCGGCGGTGTGCAGATGGAATCGGGCGACAGCGGTGTTTGTCAGTGCCCCGAATGTGTAGCAAGACGAGGCGAGGAATCGGAGTATATGTCTGTTGCCGATATGGCAAAGGTGTACCCTGCAGTTACCGATGTTATATTAAACCGCAAGAAAGATGCTCTTATAATCTGCGAAACATATCATCACTTTACAGACGAGGCGTGCAAGCTCTTTGAATCCGATCCCCTTACAGACGACCTCAAGAAGCTCTACAGCCTCCCCGAAAATGTATATTGGCAGTGGAAGTGCGATAAAGTCCTTGAAGCAAACTCATGGGAAAAGACCGACAAAATGATAAAGCCTATGCAACGCTTCAACCATGTAATGCGTTCTCACGCAGGTACACAGTGGTACGGCGGAAGAGCATGCTTCGATGTAGACAAGATTCGCCGTCAATGTATGCTTAGCCACTGTGCAGGCTACGATGCGGTTTCCATGTTTGGCGAAAATGCCGCATTCCATACAAATGCAGAGTTTAACTACCTTGCTATGGAATACTTTGCAGACCATCCGTATGCAACTAACGATGCATTTATAAAGGATGTTATGTCTCCGCTTCTCGGTGGCGAAGAGCAGGCAAAATTCTATTTTGATGTTGCAAGATTTGACAAAGATACAGACAAAATTCCCGAAGCAGCTCTTACAATAAATAAGATTACCTCGGGCATCACCGATTACGAAACTTTAAGAAGATGGCAGTATCTTGCTTCTTTTTTAAACGGTTACTATTGGGAAGCAAATCAGAAAGTTCTCGGTAGTGAATGGTTTAATTCCGACGGTGTGGGAGATAATATACAACAGCAAAATTAATAAGTAATGGGGTGTGAATTAATTTTCACACCCCATAGATTTTTCTATCCCGCTCTAGTAATGTTGTTTGACAAAAAAACGGCTAAGATATATAGTAATGTATATCATATGAGTGGGCAAAAAATAAAAATAGTTTCATTTAACTCTTGAAAAATTTTTCAAATTATGATATAATAATCAAAAATAAATATCAAACGAAAACGACACATGTTGCACATTTTGTGCGTAAATCTGATTACGGTACAAAGTTTGTGAGCGTGTGTTTTTTTGCGTCAAAAGGAGTTTTTGTTATGCCAAGAAATCAATTTCAAAGAATGGTTTTCGCATTTATAACTGTTGTGATAACTGTTCATGCCTACGTGTTTTACAGTCTGTATGTTATTCACGGAAATATGTTTATGCAACTTACAGGTGAATCAGGTGTTTTAGCTGCTATCAATAAAATGGGCGGTGTTCCCGTTTGCGGTACGCCCGTTCCGATATGGGTAGTTGTACTTATTGAATTTGTGTTAGCGTACTTACTTGAAAATATTTTAGGCTCGCCATTGTCCTTCAAGTCAGCTTCCAAAAATTTCAATCCGAGAGAAACACATCCTGTGTTGTTTGAAACAGCAATCATCTGTGCTACGGTTGGTATTATGTGTCCGGCTATGAGCTTTATTGCCGCTTTTCTGTATTACAATTATTCTGCAGGATTTAATATGTGGAATCTTCTTGCAGAGTGGCTGAAACTGATGTGCTATAACTTCCCGTTTGCTTTCTTTACACAGCTTTTCTTCATTCAGCCAATTGTCAGAACAGTATTTAAGGTTATATTCGCAAAAGATATAAATTCAAGGGAAACATCACAACATACAAGCAACAAACAAAAAGTAACTGTGTAAAACGGAGGTATGGTATGTTTAAGGTAGATGATATAGTTACATATGGAATAAACGGCGTTTGCCAAGTTGCAGCTATTGAGGAAAAAAATTTAATGGGGACGAAAAAGTACTACTTGATTTTGAAACCATTAAATAGCGATAAATCAACTTTTTATGTGCCTGTTGATAATGAAAATCTTTTAAGCAAAATGAAAAAGGTATTGTCCGAAGATGAGATAAATCAACTCATTGATTCTACGGCAAACGAAAAAGTCGTTTGGATAAATAATGAGAGAGAACGTAAAGAACAATACAGACAAATAATTGCTGACGGTAATCATTCGGAGTTAATAAGAATGATAAAAGCTATTTATTCCGAGAAAAACGCCAGAGAAGAAAAAGGCAAGAAGCTTCGCATATCAGATGAGAGATACCTTAAAGAAGCTGAAAAAATTTTGTATGAAGAATTTCAATATGTCTTAAATGTTTCAGAAAAAGATGTAATGTCTTATATTTTTGCAAGAATTGAAGGTAAAACTGTAAATGATTAGAGATTTCAATTTTCTAATATAAGAAGATCAGACAAAACTAATGTATTAATTGGTTGAATACAAATAATTCGCTCTTCCAAAAATAATGGCCCGCTCTTAATTTAGTGTAAATCCACTTATTGAGGCGCGCCTTTTTATTTGACAAAAAAACGGGTAAGCTATATAATATCATATATCACATATGGGGAGGTTATCTTATGCATTTTCTTGAACATGTTATCATAGATACAGTAAAGCTGATGCCGTTTATATTCATAGTATATCTTGTAATCGAATACTTTGAGCATAAGTCCAACACCGCCATAAGCCACACCCTTATGAAAGCAGGCAAAAAGGGCAGTATATACGGAGCTCTCCTCGGTAGCATACCCCAATGCGGTTTTTCGGTAATTGCATCGGATTTGTTTGCAAAAGGTGCACTCTCGCTCGGCACACTTGTTGCAATTTTTGTAGCAACAAGCGATGAAGCCGTACCCATCATACTTTCGCACCCCGATAAGGCATATATCGCACTTGCGGTTATCGGTATCAAAATAGTTATTGCCGTAGTAGCAGGTATTCTTATAGATATACTTCGCAAAACCCATAGTGAGCTAAGCATATGTAATGAGCATCATCACCATGAGCATTTTCACGGCAACTGCGAAAGCTGTGAGGGCGGTATTTTCGCTTCTGCCATAAAACATACAATAAAGATTTTTCTGTTTGTGCTTATTGCAAATATCATCTTTACCTATGCGGTGGAGTCTATAGGCCAAAAGGCGCTTGCAGGCTACCTCCTAAAGGATTCTGTATTTCAGCCTTTTGCGGCATCGCTTATAGGTCTTATTCCCAACTGTGCCGCTTCGGTAGTTCTTGCAGAGAGCTATATATCGGGTGTTCTCTCGTTTGGTTCTCTGGTTGCAGGTCTCAGTTCGGGCGCAGGGGTTGGTGTACTTCTACTCTTTAAACGCAATAAGAATATAAAAGAGAATTTATGTATTCTCGGTATTTTGTATGCGGTAGGCGTAATAAGCGGTATTGTAATTCAGTTTTTAGCCTGAATAATGTTGACTTTTTTGCCCTTGTGGCATATAATATGTTTATAAAAGTTCATACAAAGATTATTCTCCAATCTTAAAAGAATTTTATGAATATTACAAAGAAGATTTAAAGAAATCCAAAGTACACGAAGGCTCTATTTTTGATAGAATTAATACTCCAGAAAACAAAGT
>JAZLCB010000056.1:0-2285 GCA_045614005.1 Clostridia bacterium | reverse complement strand
GGTGCAGATATCGTAAAGCATGATGAGGGCTCTGACCCTGCATCGGTTGTATTCGATACCATAGCCCGTGCCAAATCCAAAAACCACGATGTTATAATAATAGATACCGCAGGCAGACTTCATAACAAGAAAAATCTTATGGACGAGCTTGCCAAGATATCCAGAATTATAGACAGAGAGCTCCCCGGCTGCTCCAAGGAATCTCTCCTTGTTCTTGATGCTACCACAGGACAGAATGCAGTAAATCAGACAGAGGTGTTTAAAGAGAGTGCAGGTATCTCGGGTATCATACTCACTAAGCTCGATGGCAGTGCCAAGGGCGGTATAGTACTTGCTATAGCTCACGAACACTCCATACCTGTCAAGCTTGTCGGTGTAGGTGAGGGCATGGACGACCTCCAGAGCTTTGAAGCACAGGAATTTGCAAAATCCATGTTGGGAGAATAATTTATGGCTATTTACTATGTAGATATAGACAACACAAAGAACGCTCTCGACGGTTTAACACCCGAAACAGCGGTCGTTACAGAAGAAGAGTTAAATCTTAAAGCAGGCGATACAGTCCTTTTTAAACGCGGTACTGTAATGCGCAGAAAGCTAAAGGTTGTAAGCGGTACTAAAGAAAATCCTATAACCTACGGAGCATATGGCGAGGGCGAAAAGCCTGAATTCAAAGGCTCAATGGATCTTAGCGATGAAAATCTTTGGGAAGAAATCCGCGAAAATATATGGGCATGCAAAAATCTTAAGTACGAGGCTTGCAACTTTATATTCGACGATAAAACCTTTGGTACATTAAGATGGTCTCTTGAAGATTTGAAAGACGAAGGCGATTTTTATGATGACGCTTACGGTTGTGCGGTAAACTTTAAAAGTGTTCCCGCTAAGCACATGACCTACCTTTACAGTAAGGGCAATCCTGCTAAGAAATATTCAAGCATTGAATGTACCGTCGTGTATGATCGTGCTCTTGCAGACAATATTCCCAATGTTAATTTTGAAAACCTAAGATTCAAAAACAGCGGAATGCACGCAATAGCAGGGGACTCTGTAAGCGAAAACATAAAGGTTATCGGTTGTGATTTTATAAATATAGGCGGTTGTGTATGGAATGAGGAACGCCAAATACGCTTCGGCAATGCCGTTGAGTTCTGGAATCATGCAGAGAATATAGAAATAAAGAAATGCTATTTTGACAATATCTACGATTCCGCAACTACACATCAGGGAAACAAATCCTGCGAGCAGGGCAAGAATATATACATAGAAGATAATGTTTTCTTAAGGGTAGGAATGGGAGCGTTTGAGCTTCGCAACAGAATTCCTACAGATAGTACATTCAGCGGTAATATATGTGCATATGCAGGCGAGGGCTTTTCCAAAAACGGTGTGGTAATGCCCCGTAATTCGGAAATATGGCCCGACCCCATGGGACACCACCTTTTTATGTGGCGTGTAGAGGACGAAACAGAGGCTAAATACGAGGTTAAAAACAACGTATTTGCAACTGCACCTTACGGAGCTGCCATATATTCCATTATAAATCCCGAGTGCGAAAAGCTAATAGATTTTGAGGGCAATATATACTATACCGACAACGATGAACTCATAGTAAGATTGCATGGAAAAAACTATAAAACATTCGAGGAATATGCACCATACGAATTAAATTGCCGATACGAAAACCAAGATATAGAAAAGCTTGTCACCGATTGGCAAAAAAACAGATAAAAATATCAAAAAAAGACTTGACAAATAGGGTAAACTACATTATAATGTGTAAAGTGGTTTGCTTGACAGTCAAGTTTTTTACTTGACAGATGAAGGGAGTGCAGTACTATGAAGGATTTAAAAGTATCGCTTCTTATGGATTTTTACGGCAACCTTCTTCCTGAAAAGCAGCTCGATATGATGGAGCAGTATTACGGAGAGGATTTGTCTCTTTCCGAAATTGCCGAAAACAGCGGAATTACCCGTCAGGGTGTTCATGATAATATCAAGCGAGCCGCTACAGAGCTCAAAGCATATGAGGAAAAGCTCGGTTTGTTTGCCCGTTTTTCCGATATTACAGATGCTGCAAACGAAATTAAAAAGCTTCTTTCATCAGAGCTTGATTCAAAGAGCGAACTTTACAGTAAGGTTTCGGCTCTTTTAGATACAATAATAGACGAAGCGTAGGAGGTGTGTACCTTGGCATTTGAAAATCTTTCAGAAAAGCTTCAGAATGCATTTAAAAAGTTAAGAGGCAAGGGTACCGTTTCCGAAGCGGATTTAAAAGCCGCAAT
>JAZLCB010000055.1:0-6438 GCA_045614005.1 Clostridia bacterium | reverse complement strand
AAAAACACATACAATCAATGCACTGAGCAGTTCTACCGATAGAGAAAAAATGCTACTTATGGCAGACAAACTCTCAAATTTAAGAAGCATCGCATACGATTATAATGAAATAGGTGAAAAACTTTGGGACAGATTTAATGCACCCAAAGACAAACAGGCATGGTACTATGACGGAATACTGGACGGTCTTTATGATATGCAGTATAACCCCCAATGCGAAAATGCTTATTGGGAAATCACGGGACTATTTAAGGATGTGTTTGTAACATATTATATAGATAAAGAAAATGACATTATATATCAGCATATGGAAAAAGGAAGAATATATTATCTCAAAAAAGGAAATCCGATGTGGATTGATACAATAGATGAAACAAGCAACAATATAGCCGAACAAATTGTAAATGAAGATGATAAACCTCACTATTTCAATGTAAACCCTATCCCCGAAACTGCAACTATTATATCAAGAAAGGAAGCAGAACTCATCGAGGATTTATGGAATTTTGGTGAAAAGTAAAACTCCGCACACTTTCGGTACCCGTCTCACACCATAATAAGTTTAGAGTTATGATTTTACTTCGTAAAAGTTATGATGAAACCTTCGGTTTCAGTTATGATATATTTGACCACAAGAATAAACATTGACGAAGTCAATTCATAACTTGCAAAGCAATCTAAACTCTTAACTTGCCGAAGGCAAATATAACTGAAAAAAGACATCCAATGGATGTCTTTTTTCGTGGAAGAGCCGAATGGTTTAGATGACAATTTTATTTAATGAAATCGTTCACTCTGTTCACGATGAAATCCAAACAAGTTTGGATGAAATCTTCGTCTTTCAGCCTCAGATGAAATTAAATCCGTCTTTAATATCCCGACAAAGTCGGATTTCATCACGAAGTGATTTCACCTGCGTAAGCAGATTTATTCCGTCGTAAGACGGATTTAGTTGAAAAAAGCACCAATCTTGTATCAAGATTGGTGCTTTTTTCTGCGAAAGAACGACAAAACGGAGCAGAAGTGAGGTAAAAAAGTAAAAATGTATACCACGCCACTTACTTGACAAGCTTGATTTGTAAAAACGAATGTAAAAGTTTATACGACTCATAAGTAGAAAGGAATGAATTCGTTCTAGCATAATTCTTATTTATTTCTCGGCACATATTTATTTTCGAAATCAATTTCTTCAATCACACTATCAGACCATCCGGTATCATTCCAAGTTGCGTGAGCATCTCCAAAATGAGACTTATCGACACTACTAAAGCCTCCACCTATTAAATTAACCTTTACCAAACAAGTTTCCTCTATTATTCCACCAAATGAATTTTGCCCTGTATACTGCATACGAACAAAGGCTTCCCACATACCCCCTTTCGAAGCATATACTTCGGTTTTAATAACTTTCATTGCACTTGGAGTTTTTAAGCGAGATTTGATATATTCTTCTACAAAGCGAGGTGCTTTTTCCATAGTTTCTTTTTGTGTTGCTAGGTAATTAACTCTTGTTCCCGCTTTTTCAAGAACACCATAGTTTGTTATTTCAGCTTTTTCTTCTTCAGATAAAGCAAAATATTTATCATAAATTTTGTCAATTCGTTTTTCGTCTGCTAAAGTAATTTCTTTGCCTTCTAATGTTTCTATTTCTTTAATCAAATTATCAATCTTATTTCCACAGGCAACAAACGATAGACTCATAATTACTGCAAAAAATAACACGATTAATTTCTTCATCAAAAAGACCCCCACATGCAAATTTTTATTTTCAAAACTAATTGTATCATAGAAATTAAGATTTTTCAATGAGATATCGCCACTGGCGATATGATGCATTTGCTTCACAAATATGATGCAGCTCGTTTCACTCGCAATGATGCGGTGTTTGCCAATAATATTTGGCGAAGCCGACATCATTTCCTAAGGAACCCTCATTAGCGCAAGCGCCATCATTTGCCGTAGGCAAACATCATTCAAAAAAGTCACCTTTGTCTTGGTAGACAAAAGTGACTTTTTTGTTGGTAGCGGCAGACGGATTTGAACCATCGACACTGCGGGTATGAACCGCATGCTCTAGCCAACTGAGCTATGCCGCCATATTAAATTAGGTCGCCTCTCTCGTGCGACCTAATCATTATAGTATATATTTTTTGTCTTGTCAAGATATTTTGTATAATTTTTTTAAAAATTATCTAATATTTCGGAAACCGATTCCATAATCCTCTGTGCAACCTCGGGCTTGTTCATGGAATATACATGCACATTCTTGATTCCGTTTGCAAACAGGTCTATTATCTGGTCTGTTGCATACACAATGCCCGCCTGCATCATCGCCTTGGGGTTAGAACCGAATTTGTCTACAAGGCTCTTGAAACGCTGTGGCATAAATGAGCCCGAGAGCTTTATTGCTCTTTCTACCTGATTGGCGTTGGTTATGGGCATTATGCCGGGGATTACGGGCACGGTAATGCCTGCCTCGCGTATTTTGTACAGGAAGTTGTACAGGAGGTTGTTGTCAAAAAACATCTGTGTTGTAATAAACGAACAGCCTGCATCCACCTTTTCTTTAAGATGCTTTATGTCCTCGTGTTGATTTTCGCTTTCGGGATGAATCTCGGGATAGCACGCACAGCCTATACAAAAGTCTTTGCTTATTTCGCGGATGTCGTTTATAAGCTCTACCGCATAGTTGTACTCCCACTTGGAACGGTCTGCATCCTTGAGACTTTCGGGTATGTCACCGCGAAGTGCCATTATGTTTTCGATGCCTGCTTTTTTGAGGTCGTTAATTTTGCTCTTTACCGTTTCTCTGGTGGAGGATACGCAGGTAAGGTGTGCCAGGGTGGGCACATTGTAATTCTTTTTTATATTTTCGGCTATGTCGAGCGTGTATTTGCTCGTTCCTCCGCCTGCACCGTAGGTAACGCTCATAAATGAGGGTTTAAGCTTTGCTATTTCTTCGGTGGCATGGCGAACGCTGTCAAATGATGAGTCCGTCTTTGGCGGAAACACTTCAAACGAAAGCGATAGCTTGTCCTGTTCTAAAAGCTTACTTATTTTCATTGGTAATACCTCCATCAATAAAAGGTTGCCACTTCCTCTTCGGGGGCACTTGTCATTATTACATCGGTTGCGGTAAGTATAGGCCCTTTGGTTTTGTAGAGTTTGTGATACTCTCGTGTAAGCTTGGCTTCCACTATAATCCAGTCGCGGTTTTTGAGCTTTACGCCCTTAGGAAGCCTGGTTATTATGCCTTTAAACTCTATGTCGTCTACACAGCAGGTCATAACATGTCTTCCGCAGACTACAACTCCCTCGCCGAATTTATCGTTTACGGCAACTATGCCTTTGAATTTGAGTGTTTTGCCGATATACTTCTTCATATCCTCCGCCATGTCTCTGTACCAGAGGGCGTAGTCCTTGTCGGCAATTTCTATTACATCTGCATCTACGTCAAAGGGCAGGGGATCTTCAGTTTCGTCATATTCCATTGTGCCATCACTTTTTTCGTATGCTATGGCGCATCTGCGACTCACCGAACGAACTATTTTGTGGATTTCGTCTTTGTCGGTATCGGCATTGGAACGGTTTAACACTATAAGCTGGGTAGTTTTTAATTTGTCTACCACAAGCGAACGCATATTGGCATTGTAGTTTGCAAAGGTGGTTGCATCGGCAAAGGCTATTTCCTGATAAACAAACCACTTATCGGGGAGGTTGTTTATGAGGGAATCAAGACTCCACATACCGTTGTATTCCACTATTACTCGTTCTATATTGAATTTCTTTTGAAGCGAGGTGAAGTATTCGGGTGTAAGCTCGCTTTCGCTTTCCACCTCCTGAATAAACACATTACCGCCCGAAAAACGCGAGGTGTCAAACTCCTCTATGCCCTCCTCACAAAGCAGAAGAAGTGTTCTTTCGCCATCGTGGAAGCGTCTGTCTTCCATGGTTTCTTGTATTGCTTTGGTCTTTCCCGCTTCGAGAAAGCCTGTGAATATATACAGTGGTATTTCAGGATTCATTTTGCCACCTCACACATTAAAGAGCTCGCTGAGAGCTTCTTCGTTTATCTTAGAGCCGATAACACATATTCTGCCTGTAACAGAGGGGCTTCCTGTGCGTACATCGGGCTCGCCGGGTACATAGTCAAAGTGTATAAATTCCGCTGTGTCGGATGCTACAACACCCTTGGCACGGAGCACAATACCGTATTTTTCTTCATCTGCCAAAGCACTTAATATGGTTTCTATCTGCCCTGCGGTGTACTTTTTGCCTGTTTCCTTGCCCCAGCTTGTGAATACCTCGTCTGCATGGTGATGGTGATGATGCTCATGCTCGTGGCAACCGCAGTCGTGGTCGTGATGATGTTCATGCTCGTGGCAACCGCAATCACAATCATGGTCATGGTGATGCTCATGCTCATGGCAACCGCAATCGTGGTCGTGATGATGCTCATGTTCATGGCAATCGCAATCGTGGTCGTGATGATGCTCATGCTCATGGCAACCGCAGTCGTGGTCGTGATGATGCTCATGCTCGTGGCAACCGCAGTTGTGGTCGTGATGATGCTCGTGCTCGTGGCAACCGCAATCGTGGTCATGATGATGGTGCTTGTGGTGATGTTCAAGCTCTTTTATATCTTCGTCTATTGTATGCTTTTCTTCCATTGCATCAAGGAGTGCTTCGCCGTTTAACAAATCCCATGGAGTTGTTACGATTACGCAATCCTTGTTGTGTTCTCTGAGTAGAGCCATGCACTCTTCTATTTTTTCTTCCTTTGCCTTGTCGGTGTGGCTAAGGATTATTATTCCTGCGTTTTCTATCTGGTCGCCGAAGAATTCGCCGAAGTTTTTAAGATACATTTTGCACTTGTTTACATCGGCAACGGTAGCATACACATTGAGCTTTGCATCGTGCATGCCTACATTTTCCACAGCGCGGATTACATCGCTGAGTTTACCTACGCCCGAAGGCTCTATGAGAATTCTGTCGGGGGCGTATTCTGTTATAACCTTTTTGAGTGCTTCGCCGAAGTCGCCCACGAGAGAACAGCATATACAGCCCGAGTTCATCTCGGTTACATTGATGCCTGCATCCTGCATAAACGCTCCGTCTATACCGATTTCGCCAAATTCATTTTCTATAAGAACAAGCTTTTCGCCTTTGTAGGCTTCGGAAATAAGCTTTTTTATAAGTGTGGTTTTGCCCGCACCGAGAAATCCCGAAAAGATGTCAATTTTTGTCATGATACATACCTCCGTACATATGGTTAAAGAGTCTGCCATATAGCAGGCTTTTAATTATTTTATCACAAATAATATAAGTTGTCTACTTTAAAAATGTCGAAAAAAAGGTGTATCTCAAAAATGTGAGATACACCCTGCGTTTTTATATTGTTGCAGTTTCTTTGTTCTTTTCTTCTTTCAAGGCATCAAGTATAATCTTTCTGTCTCTGTGAGCACATTTTAACACAAACTGCAAAGCTATCGTAACAAACAGCATCAGGATTGCAAATAATACAAAGGGAACATTGTAGTTTCCGAACACATCATAAAACACATTTGCAAACGGCGCTCCTATGGCAAAACCTGCATAGCTTGATGATGTAAAAAGTCCTACATTCTTTTCAAAGCTCTTGTTACCGAAGAATTCACTTGCAAAGAGGGGAAGCATAACCGTTTCGAGAGGCATTGCAACAGCACCGAATACCATTCGTATGGCGGCTATTGTTCTTCCTATGTACGTATTATTTACACATACAAGTGCTGCAAGCGCAATGAAAGAACATGTAAGACAAATGTTCATGGTAAGCTTAAGACCTTTTCTGTCGTACATAAAACCGCAGAAAAACTTACTGCCTGTGAGGATGATACCGTTTATACTGAGAAGAGTTGCAACATATGCCTTGCTAAGTCCCATATCATACATATGAGGGGCAGTCATACCGCTTATACCCTGAAGCGACATACCTGTAAGAAAGGCGCAAAAAAGAGCCAAATAGAAATACTTCTTTTTCTTAACTTCAGAAAACTCCATGCCAATCCAGCCTTCACCGCGCACCTTGTGTTTTTTGGATTTGGCAACGGGTGCTATATCGGTGCCTTGGGGCTTATCGCGGAAGAAGATGAGCATTATAACAAGTGTAACGGCAAGTATAACGGCAACAAGTCTGTAGGAATCTCTGTATGCAAAGGGTTTGCCTTCCTGAAATATTATAGGGGAGAGTATCTGTATGGCTACGGCACCGCCCACGCCGTTTGCGGCAAGTATAGCACCTGTAATTGCTCCTTTATTTTTTGTGCACCATCTGTTTACTACTACGCTGACTAAAGGAGAGCCCGACCATGACATCCCAAGGCCGAGTAGTACCCCGGCGGCATAGAATGCAGGCAGAGTGGTGGCAACAGAGGATATGAGCGAATAGCCTATAAGACA
>JAZLCB010000054.1:0-2137 GCA_045614005.1 Clostridia bacterium | reverse complement strand
GGCATTACCGAGAAGTAACTTTTTCATAATATCTATCCTTTCAAAAAATCCTTAAAATATTTTGTATCTCAGGAGCTCGGAAAAATCGTTCGGAATGGACAAACTGAACCCAAGCTTGCTTGGGGACACCCGAAGGCGTACAAAGGTACGTCGAGAGGTGAAGTTTGTTCATAGCAAAAAAGAAAGAGTTTTGAAAAAATTCAAAACTTGAATTTTTTCTACATTAATTTTGACGAAAATGTTCATTTGAATCATCGCTAAACGACAAAAGGTTCTGCATTACATATTTCTTTTTTGCGTTCCGGGCAATTTTTACAGCTCCGTTACTTTATCTCATTCTGCTGTGCAACCACGCTTGTTCCGCAGTATATTTCGCGAAGCTTCGGCTTTTCTATCTTGCCTGTGGGGTTACGCGGAACATCGGCAAATATAATCTTGTGAGGTCTTTTGTATCTGGGAAGATCCATACAAAAATCGTTTATATCCTCTTCAGTAAGTGCCATACCCTCTTTTGCCTGAATAATAGCTGCCGCTATTTCGCCAAGTCTTGCATCGGGAAGACCGATTACTGCAACATCGCTTATTGCATCGTGCTTACGGAGGAAGTCTTCTATCTGTACGGGGTAGAGGTTTTCACCGCCCGAGATTATTACATCTTTCTTACGGTCTACAAGGTAGATAAATCCGTCCTCGTCTTCACGAGCCATATCACCTGTGTAGAGCCAACCGTCTGCAAGAACTTCGTTTGTAGCCTTTTCGTCCTTGTAGTATGCGGTCATTACGCCGGGGCCTTTAACCGCGAGTTCGCCGACATCGCCTTTTGCCACTTCATTGCGTCTTTCGTCTACAATCTTGGTTTCCCATCCATAGCCTGCCTTACCTATAGCACCTACCTTGTGCTCATTTTCCACACCGAGGTGTACACAGCCGGGTCCTATAGACTCGGAAAGGCCGTAGTTTGTATCGTAAGCATGATTGGGGAAGAGTGCCTTCCAGCGTTTGATAAGGCTGGGAGGAACAGGCTGAGCACCTATGTGCATAAGACGCCATTTGGAGAGGTCGTAATCTTCTATGTTGATATCGCCTCTGTCTATGGCATCTAATATATCCTGTGCCCACGGCACAAGAAGCCATACTATAGAACACTTTTCCTCGGAAACAGCTTTTAAAATCCATTCGGGTTTGATACCCTTAAGAAGTACCGCCTTACCTCCAACAAGGAACGAACCGAACCAATGCATCTTTGCACCTGTATGATAAAGAGGCGGTATGCAGAGGAACACATCATCCTTTGTCTGAGAATGGTGGTTCTGCTCTACCATTGCCGCATGGGTAAGACTTCTGTGCTTATGTATTATAGCCTTGGGGAAGCCTGTTGTACCCGAAGAGAAGTATATAGCGGCGTCATCATCGTCTGTAAGGTGTATTGCAGGGCTCTTGGAGGAGCAGTACGAAACAAGCTCATCGTAGCTCTCTGCAAATGTGGGGCAATCTTCGCCAAGGTAGAGCCACATCTTAACATGCTTTACCTTTGCACATATCTGCTCTACACGACCTGTAAATTCAGGACCGAACACTATGGTGTCGGCATCTGCAAGGTCGAGGCAATATTTGATTTCGTCTGCAGCGTATCTGTAGTTAAGAGGTACTGCCATAGCACCTGTCTTTAATACACCAAAGTATATAGGAAGCCACTCGATGCAGTTCATAAGAAGAATTGCAACCTTGTCGCCTTTCTTTACACCGCGGGTTAAGAGGAAGTTTGCAAAGCGGTTTGCCTGCTTGTTGAATTCGCTCCATGTAATCTCCTTTTTGTATGCTTCCTTGGGGTTAGCTTCAATAAGAGAATACTCCTGCCATGTAAGACGGCGGGTATCTTCGTTTTTGGGGTTAATTTCTACCAGAGCAACATCTGCGGGGTAGAAATCTGCATTTTTCTGCAAAATTTCTGTAATTGGCATTTTTTTCTATCCTTTCGTAACTGATTGCCGATGATTAACCTGAACGAAGCTATCCGAACTAGCCTCTAAGCCTTGAAAATAGTGCTTTTCTTTGTTGTCAGTTTTCGCCATACCTCGTATTGTCAAAAACTTCCGCCTCGAAAAGACACAGATTTTCAAGGCTTGGAGGTTCAAAG
>JAZLCB010000053.1:0-3444 GCA_045614005.1 Clostridia bacterium | reverse complement strand
GTGGCATGAGAGAAAAGTGCGACGAAGCAGGTCTTAAAGGAATACCGCTCTTGGTTGGCGGCAACATTGTAATAGGTAAGCAGAAGTTCGAGGATGTAGAAAAGCGTTTCAAAGCAATGGGCTTTGACAGAGCATTTCCTCCCGGTACTGCACCCGAAACAACCATAGAAGCATTACATGAGCTTTTAAATGTGGATGGTGAAAATTAATGAGCAATATTTTGCTGATTGATTTTGGGAGTACATATACCAAACTTACTGCCGTAAATACGGATAGGGAAGAAATCATTGCAACTGCATCGGCTTATACAACTGTTCAGACAGATATAAACGATGGTTTGAACGAGGGGATTAAGCTTCTCGAAGATAAGACTGGCAAGATAGAATATGATGCTTGCTATGCTTGTTCTTCGGCGGCGGGCGGACTTCGTATGGTGACAAGCGGACTTGTTCCCGAACTTACCGGCGAAGCTGCAAAGCTTGCAAGCCTAGGTGCAGGTGCTAAAACAGTTGGTGTTTATTCGTTTGAACTTACAAAGAATGACATTGCGGAAATACAGGAGTTAAATCCCGATATATTTTTGCTTGTAGGCGGTACAGACGGCGGAAATACCGATTGCATCATTCATAATGCAAAGATGCTTGCATCTATGAATCCATCTTTTCCTATAGTATTGGCAGGCAATCGTACCGCAATGAGCGAGTGTGAAGAGATACTTAAGGATTGTGAGGTATACACATGTCCCAATGTTATGCCTAAGTTTGGTACATTGCAGATAGAACCCACGCAAAAAAAGATAAGAGAGATATTCTTAAACCGCATCATACAGGCTAAGGGACTTAGTAAAGTAACTACACTTCTTTCTGATATAATGATGCCCACACCCGCGGCTGTGCTTCAGGCCATGGAGCTGTTGGCAGACGGATGTGAGGGCGAAACAGGAATAGGTGAGCTTGTATGTGTTGATGTTGGCGGAGCTACTACGGATGTGTACTCAATCGCAGACGGAATGCCCGAACATATGAACACGGTATACAAAGGACTCCCCGAACCTTATGCCAAGCGTACTGTAGAAGGTGACATCGGCATGAGATACAGCGTACAAGGTATAGTGGATGCACAGAGTATAGAAAAGATATCTCAGCTTTCAACCCTTAACAAAGAAAAAATAAACCTTCTTATAGAAGATTTAAAAGCTAACACAGACAAAGTGCCAAATGGTGATAAAGAGCTTGAAATGCTCGATTTTGCTTTGGCATGCTGTGCGGTAGATGAGGCGGTTACCCGCCACGCAGGAAGCATCTACGAAACATACACAATGATGGGGCAAACTTTTGTTCAGGAAGGTAAGAACCTTACAAAGGTAAAAGAAATTGTCATTACCGGAGGAAGTCTTATCCACAGCGAAAGAACAGACGAAATTGCCAAGCATGCATTGTATTCAAATGCGAAGCCTGCATCGCTTAAACCCCAAAGTGCAGATGTCCTTGTGGACAAAAGATACATTTTGGCTGCAATGGGATTGTTGTCATCATATTATCCCAAGACAGCCTTGCGAATTATGAAAAAGGAGCTAAAACGATATGGATATTCGAAATAAACGTATTTCCGATGATGAATTTTATCGCTTAAGACAGGAAGTTCTTATGCAGTGGCCTACAGGTAAAGATGTAGATCTTGAAGAGGCAGTTGCATATCACAAAGCTATGCCCGAATCCAGAAACTTTTCCAAAAAGCTTTTGGATGCAAAGCGTGACGGTCGTACATTGGTACAGCCCCGTGCAGGTGTTCCCGTTGTAGAAGAGCACATCAAGCTTATGCAGTATCTTGAAGAATTCGGCGAAGCTGATTTACTTCCTTCCACAATAGATAGTTACACAAGACAGAACCGCTATGAAGAAGCAGAAAACGGAATTGCAGAATCTCTTCGACTTGATAGAGCAATGCTTAATGGCTTTCCTGCTGTTAACCATGGTGTAGCAAAATGCCGTCAGGTTGTAGAAAGCGTTAATGTTCCTATGCAGGTTCGTCACGGAACTCCCGACGCGAGACTTCTTACCGAAATCACATATGCAGGTGGTTTTACCAGCTATGAGGGTGGCGGTATTTCCTATAACCTCCCATACTGCAAGAACATTCCTATGGAAAGAACAATCTGCGATTGGCAGTATGTAGACCGTCTTACAGGTATATATGAGGAGATGGGAGTATCCATAAACCGTGAGCCATACGGTCCGCTTACAGGTACATTAGTTCCTCCTTGTATATCTCATGCGGCAGCTATTATAGAAGCTCTCTTTGCTGCAGAACAGGGCGTTAAGAATATAACAGTAGGTTACGGTCAGTGCGGTAACCTTGTGCAGGATATCGCTGCTATTCGCACACTTCAGGAATTAACCGATGAATATCTTAAGAAGTATGGTTACACCGATGTTGAGGTAACTACTGTTCTTCATCAGTGGATGGGCGGTTTCCCTGCAGATGAAGCTAAGGCTTTTGGTGTTATTTCCTCAGGTAGCCTTATTGCGGCACTCTCTAAGGCAACAAAGGTTATTGTAAAGACTCCTCACGAAGCTGTTGGTATACCCACCATGGAAGCAAATGCCGAGGGACTTCGTTGCACCAAGCAGGTTGTTAATATGCTCTCCGATCAGAATTTCCAGGCTGATACTCTTGAACAGGAGAAGGAAATAATCCGTCTCGAAACACGCGCTATAGTGGATAAGTGCTTCGAACTTGGAAACGGCGATATAGCTGTTGGTGTATGCCGCGGTGTTGAAGCAGGTGTTCTCGATGTTCCGTTTGCTCCTTGCCGTTTCAATGCAGGCAAGATGCTTCCTTGTCGTGATAACGAAGGTGCGGTTCGTATTCTCAACACAGGTAACCTGCCTTTCAGTCAGGAACTTATAGACTTCCACAAAGAAAAGATAGAAATTCGTGCCAATGCAGAAAAGCGTAAGGCTTCTTTCCAGATGGTAATCGATGATGTATACGCTATTGGTAAGGGTCGTCTTGTAGGTCGTCCCAAATATTGATAAAAGGAGAAAAACACCATGAAAATTATAGACGTTATATGTTCCCCCGGTCGTACCGGATTTTACTTTGATGATCAGCGTGCTATTAAGCAGGGTGCAGGTCATGACGGTGTATTCTATACAGGCGACCCTGTAACAGACGGATTCAGCGCAGTTCGTCAGGCAGGAGAATCTATATCTGTTATGATAGTTTTAGAAGACGGACAGATAGCATACGGCGATTGTGCTGCTGTTCAGTACTCAGGTGCAGGCGGACGAGATCCTCTGTTTCTTGCAAAGGATTTTATCCCTGTAATCGAAAACTACATAAAGCCCGAACTCGTTGGTAAAGAAGCCGACGACTTCCGTGGACTTTGTGCAATGATGGAAGCTATACAGGTAGATGGCAAAAGACTCCACACAGCTATAA
>JAZLCB010000052.1:0-2481 GCA_045614005.1 Clostridia bacterium | reverse complement strand
AGCGCGTCCGGTGGACGATGAAGCGAGCGTAACGAAGCGCAGTGCTCGGTTTATGATGAGCTACATTTATGTGGCGAAATCAGAAACCGCAAAGCACAAGAGGGCGAAGCCTTTCAAGTCGGATTTATCTTTTGTAATACTTCCGTGGACATATAAACATCGAAAAGGACACCATACGGGTGTCCTTTTCGCATTTCTTAAACATAACTAACAAACTTCAGCCTCAAGTTGCTTTTGCTCATACTCCATGCAGATAAGCGGCATGGCTACTCTCAGCGCACTCACACAGCTAAAGATGCCCTTTTCTTCATCACAAGCAGACACAACGGCTACTACCCCGCCGTTTTGAACGACAATAGCTCCTCTGATATCATCGCCAAGTTTTTCGCCATCCGATAATCTGCACTCAATACACTCGGCGCTGATTGGATCTATGGTTACGCTCTTTTTAATGAAACCTGCTTCACTCGGAAGCCAAAGTTCTGCCCTGCCGTCTGCTATAGAGCTAAAGGGTTTCAGCTTCATTTTGGTATCCTTCGGAAATGCATAGTCCTCATAAAACGAACCATACACACCCGATTCTCTTGTGCTCATGGCAAAGCCTGCAGTGTTATCGCCGTCAAAAAATTCGATGCATCCGTTTTTTAAATAAGCGGTATCCTCGCCATGGCCTAACGCGGCGAAATATCCGTCTTCCGTTACAAAGCTGATGCACCCCGAAAAGTATGTGCTGCCTTCGCCATCTTTGAATTTGGCAAATTCATAAGGACGACTGCAAACATACAACTCTCTTGATATCGGTGCCTTATCACCACATTCTTCAATGCCCATCGTTTTTAGCATAGCCTTGATATCTGCATTGTAGTACAAATAGAATGACGTCAGCGAAAAGAACATAAACAAAGGATATAGGATGAGGCAAATCTGCGGTCTTAAAGATTCTGTAGAAACCTCTTGCAGACTATCCAGACTCGCCCCCACCGCACGGAAGATGCTTATACTGCCAAAAAGGAAAGCAGACAGGATGAAAACCGTTTTTTCTTTGCTGTTTAGTCGGCT
The DNA here is from genome assembly GCA_045614005.1 of Clostridia bacterium. Taxonomy (GTDB): domain Bacteria; phylum Bacillota; class Clostridia; order UMGS1810; family UMGS1810; genus RGIG8748. The sequence continues at coordinate 1,422 of JAZLCB010000052.1, read as the reverse complement.
GTAGACCACAGCCAAAAGCAAAACAGGCAGAACCACCACAACAACTGCCCATGCAGAAAACTGCGTAAGTTCAAGCCCTGTTGCAGTAAGGTCTGCGCTTACGAGTCTGCCCTCGCAATATGCGTAAATCCAAGGAAAAAACAAGGTGCCAAGAGATAATAGTGCAAGTAGTGTACCCAGAGCTTTTAATATCTTTTTAGTCATTTGTTTCCTCCCTGTTCATACTGCTGAAAAAGGGTATCAATTCCAAACCGCTGCAGGTATCCTCGTCTACAAAGCTGTACTCAACTTTCTTTTTGAATATCTTGCCTTTGGTTTCCTCCATGTGGAACAGCTCGTAATCCTCGCGGGAAGTGCGGACATTTACAAACACCGAGTCCCCTACCCACGGGCTTCCGTAGCCTTCTATAAGATACGAATCGTTTTTGAGCTCTATATTTTCAAACGAGATATTGGTAAACTCGCCATCCTCCATGCTGATAGCCCAATCCTCCTCGCAGGTGATATTGGATATTATACAATTGCTCATTTCCACATTTGTGGGGAACATTATGCGGAAGTTATCGAATATGCAATCCTCCACCGCAGCATCATACATGAGTATTTCTCCACAGTTTAAAAACTGACTTGCTTTTATGCTGTAGCCTTCGTCTATGCCACCGCATGTAATACTTTTGCATCTTTGGAAAATAGAAAGATATATTTCGTCGGCATATGTATGGTCGGTATCATAGATATTGCATCTCGATAATTTGGCACACACGATACCTCCGCCTTCGATAACACATCCTTCAAGGCTACCGAGCTTTATGTCCTTTACGGTAGCGGACATAACGATGTACTTGCCTGTTAAATCCTTGCCTTCAAATGGTCTTAACTCCTCCGGGGAATTAATTACTATTTTTTCGAGTTCGTTTTTGTTTAGCATATCGGTATATCTCCTTTTAAGATAATTTTGTCTATGTTCATATCTGCTCTTTTAGTTTGGCCTTTAATTCTTCGTAATCCTCTTCGGAAATCGCTCCGCTTTTTCTGAGTGCGTGGAGTTTTTCCAAATTATCAAGGGTGTTTGTATCGTCTTTTGATTTTTTCTTTTTAAGCGATTTGCCTACTTTGTCGCAAGCCCACCATGCCAATAACGGTACTGCAGTTATAACCTTTCCAAACTTCATAATATCAACTCCTGTTTTTATTTAACAAAGGGAAATCCCCCTGTTCTGTACCACTATGATAACAGAGTAGGGGGACATATGTGTGTCCTATAGAAATAATATGTTGTTCTCTTATGAAGCACTATTGGATGCGATTTGAATTAACGCTGTTCCAATGCCAGAAACATCGTTATGTAGCAGGCAAAATCGCCTTTTGACTTTCTTTCGGGCATTATTTCGTCTATCCCTTCAATGCCAAGGTTTCTGCAGA
>JAZLCB010000051.1:0-8744 GCA_045614005.1 Clostridia bacterium | reverse complement strand
GATAAAGAATAAAAAATGCACCCTACAGGGTGCATTTTTTATTCTTTATAATTGTTTTTATATAGTATATAAAAGAAGCAAATATTATGCCGAGAAGTGACCCCGAGGCATCTATAAAAATATCCTTTACCTCAAAGGCTCTGTCCTTTACAAATATCTGATGGATTTCGTCCGAAAGGGCAACTAGCATACATATAATAAGTGATAGCAGTATGCACTTAAATATAAGCTTGTATCTGCTCTTTGCAAAAAATAAATTAAGCATAAGAAAAAACGCTAAAAAGCCCAAAGGAATAAACTCTGCAAAATGCGCTATTGAGCGAATTTTGGTGTTTGTTTCCTTTATCTTTTTTTGCTGTTCCGCCTTTGGCAGGCTATTGTAATCCTTGGTGGTTTTCTTTACAATAGTTTCGGCAAGCTTTTTGCTTTCTTTATTTGAGCTTGACGCCACCTTGGCAGAGTTTACCCAAATAAACACGAGATTTGCAATTATAAATACCACAAGAACTACCGCCAATATATTAAGGGGCGTACTCCTCTTTCTAATCGACAAAAAAGTCAAATCAAAGACTCCTTTCGAGGATATCTGCTATTCTCTTTGAAGCAAAGCCGTCTCCGTACGGATTGGATGCTGTACTCATCTTGTTGTAAGCGTCGGTATCTTCCAGAAGCTCTTTGAAGTTATTGTATATATTCTCTTCGCTTGTGCCGACAAGTCGGAGTGTACCTGCCTCGATACCCTCGGGACGCTCTGTGGTGTCACGCATTACAAGCACGGGCTTACCAAGTGATGGTGCTTCCTCCTGAATACCGCCACTATCGGTTAATATCATATAACTTCTGGAAAGGAAGTTGTGAAAATCAAGAACCTCAAGAGGCTCTATGATGTGTATTCTGTCGCATCCTGCAAGCTCTTCGTTGGCAGCTTCTCTTACAAGAGGATTCATGTGTATGGGATAGATTGCCTTTACATCGCTATGCTCATCCATGATTCTTCGTATGGCACGGAACATACTTTTCATAGGCTCACCAAGATTTTCTCTTCTGTGCGCTGTTATAACTATGAGCTTACTATCCTTTGCCCATTCCAATTCGGGATGTGTATAATCTTCTTTTACGGTTGTCTTTAAAGCATCTATAGCGGTATTACCCGTGATATATATACTATCGGAATTTTTGCCCTCATTTATGAGATTCTGAGCCGAGAGCTTTGTAGGCGAAAAGTTGTACTTAGCTACTATACCAACAGCCTGACGGTTAAATTCCTCGGGATATGGCGAATATACATTGTATGTTCTGAGTCCTGCCTCAACATGGCCTACGGGTATCTGCATATAAAAGCATGCAAGTGCCGTAACAAAGGTGGTGGAAGTATCGCCGTGAACCAATACAATATCGGGCTTTACCTCTTCAAGCACTGCTTTTATTTTATCCAATATGGATATAGTTATATCAAAAAGTGTTTGTTTATCCTTCATTACCGAAAGGTCATAATCGGGAACGACGTTGAACGCTTCAAGCACCTGATTTAACATTTGTCTATGCTGTCCTGTAACGCATACTACTGTGTTTATATTCTGTCTGCCCTTAAGCTCTTTTACAAGCGGACACATCTTTATAGCTTCGGGACGAGTACCGAACACAAGCATGACTGTTTTCATAATTTTATCTCTCCATTTTGAGACCGCCAACAGAGAAATCTCCGTTGGCGGTATTTTTAACACTTATTTTCTTTTCTTCTTTTTAAAAATTGAAAATACAGACTTCTTCTTGTTTGCAAAGTCTTTGTTATATCCGTTTGCATAGCCGTAGCCGTAACCATAGCCGTAACCATAGCCGTAACCATAACCATAGCCAAATCCATAACTGCTGCCGTTTTTGGTCATGCACTTATTAAGTACAGTACCGAGCATCTTGCATCCTGCGTTGTTAAGCTCATTTACGGTAGACTTGGCAGCCTTTGTGCTTGTAACACCTGCAACAACAATGAATATAACACCGTCTGCCGCCTTGGAAGCTACAACACCATCTACTACATAACCCGATGGGGGTGTGTCTATTATAACATAATCATAACGCTTTTTAAGCTGTTCTATAATTTCGCCGAAAACCTCCTGTGCCAAAAGTTCACTTGGGTTAGGAGGCATAGCGCCAATCGGTATAAAGTCGAGGTTGGGGTTTTGTGTACCTACGATAACATCGTCGAGTGTGTTTTCGCCAACGAGGCAATGCACAAGTCCCTTTAAATCACCTGTGTGATTTTCTATAAATCTGCCTGTAAAGTTGGAGTTACGAAGGTCAGCATCTACATATATTGTTCTCTTGCCCATTTCTGCCATGGAGAAAGCTGCTCTGTAGGATATTTCGCTCTTGCCTTCGCCGGGGTAAGTGCTTGTAAATGCAATCGCCTTTATGTCCTTACCGCTAAACTGCATATTTGTTCTTAACTTCTTGTAAGATTCGCTTTCTGTAAAGCTTTTGCTCTTTATCTTTTTAACAGTAACTTTGGTCTGCATTAGTTCCTACCTCCCTTAGCTTTGGCATTATCCTTTTCATTAGTTGCTGCCGCTTCGTTCTCAACAAAAGGAACTGAGGAGAAAACTGTAAGTCCGAGTGCCTTTTCTGCATCGGCAGGAGTGTGTATTCTGTTATTGATAAACCACATTGCAAGGTAGAACGCTACCGCAAGAACACCGCCCAAAAATCCACCGAGAATGGTATTCTTTATGGGGTTTGGCGATACGGGAGCTACCGGTGTCTTAGCCTTCTGTATGGTGCTGAGTGCTGAAACACCGACATTTTCTGAGAGAACGTCTCTGGAAACCTTTTCTACAGTTTCTGCAATTTCTCTTGCTATTTCGGGATCGGGAGATATAGCAGATATCTTGATAACCTGAGTGTCTGCAGGAGATGATATAGATACCATTGTCTGAAGGTCCTCGGGAGTAATATTAATACTGAGCTCCTCTGCTACCTTGGTCATGCTTGCTGTACCCGAAAGCACCTCTATACAGTTATTCATAAGCATAAGTCTGGAGGTGGAGTCAGGATATATTGTCATTGCTTCCTGACTTATACCCTTAACAAGAAGCTGTGTACCCGACTGATAAAGCGGAGTAACCAAAGTAAGCGTATATGTCAAGAATATAAGCGCAATAACAACTGCAGCTATAATGATCTTTACAATGTTTTTGCGTACCACAAAAAGCATGTCAAGAATGTTGATTTCGTTTTCTGTAATTCTTTCATTTTCCATTAAATTTGTCCCCCGTTTAAGATATATTCGGCGTTTTCGCACAGAAGTTTTCTGAAATATTTATCCGATGCATTCTTAACAAAGAATTTACGGCATTTTTCCATTTCTTTTCTGTCTATGGGATATGTATGCACATCGCCCGCAAGGAAGTCCGCTAATTCCTCGTAAAAAATTCGTTTTAAAAATCTTTTGAGTTTAAAGCGTGCTCCGCAAACGGAACGAATGTTAACTTGTAACTTAACTCCTTTGGCCTTTAGCTCATACAAAAGTTCAAAGTGATTATGAATCGACTCATAGCGCTCCACATGGGCAATTACGGGTATAAGTCCAAGTTGCATTATCTCCGTGCAAGCCTTTGAAATGGTAGTTGAGCTTACATACGGTGCAAACTCTATGAGTATGTACTTGGTATCGGCAAGAGTAAGCACCCTGCCCTCGCGGATATAGCGAACCGCATCCGTGGAATACTCCATTTCCGTACCCAGATAAAGAGATATACCTATATTCTCTTCGTCACAGACATTACATAGCTCCATATATGCTTTTTTGATGTCCTCTACCGAGGTTTCGTAACCGCGGCGTTTGCAATAATGTGGTGTTAATATAAGATTCTTTACTCCCATAAGCCTCATCTTCTTAAGAGTAGCAACAGCTGTCATGATATCTTTAGAACCGTCGTCGACACCATGAAGAACATGAGAATGAATATCTGTAAAGGCAATCATGAACGCACACACTTCTTTCTGCATATTTTCGAACACAAAAAACCATTATCTATTATATAATAATACAAAACAACAGGTTTGTCAACCGACACAGGCAAAAGAATGCGAATTAACAATTAACAAATAAATTCTGATTTTTTTCGTAAATAAACCGCAAAAAAATTGCCTGTTCTTATTGAATTTATACTTATAATCTGTTATAATATAGGATAATATTCTATTTTCGGAGGCTATATAATGCAAGGCAAAGGTATTGTAATCAAAACTGACGGCACCAATGCCACCGTTCGCATACGCAAATCCTCTGCCTGCGGTCACGACTGTGGCGAGTGCAGAGTATGCAATAACCCCGAAATAGAAATAAGTGTTGCAAATCCCATAGGCGCAAAAGAGGGCGACACCGTAATCATCGGTGCAGACAGCTCATCTGTGCTTTGGAATACTTTTCTTCTTTACATTCTTCCTGTTATAGGAATGTTTGTAATATACATGGTGCTCAGCAGCCTGCCCGTTTATATAACAATCCTTTCGGTTGTGCTCTGGCTTGCGCTGTGGTTTGTATTTATGAGAAGAAAGAGTAAAAATGTCAACATAAAAAGCTGTATTCTGGAGGTTGTACATGAAAAGAATTAACATCGTAACAGGCCACTACGGAAGCGGCAAAACCGAAATCGCCATAAACATGGCATTAAAGCTTCGCAAGGAGCACGAAAATGTAGTAATCTGCGATATGGATATAGTTAATCCCTACTTTCGCACAAATGATATAAGAAAGTTTCTTGAAGATAAGGGAATAAGAGTTATTGCATCGGACTATGCTTCCACAAACATAGACCTGCCCCTGCTCCCCGGAGATATCCTCTCTGTATTTACAGACAAGAGCGTGCACGCCGTACTGGACCTTGGCGGTGATGATGACGGTGCTGTGGCACTTGGCAAATATCACGCATATCTTAAAGACGAAGACTACGATATGTTTTTTGTATTAAATGCTCTTCGTCCCGATACAAGCAATATTGAGGATATAAAGATTCTTTCCGAAAACATACAGATTATGAGCCGTGCCAAAATAACAGGCCTTATAAACAACACAAATCTTTCCTACCTTTCCGAAGCAAAACACCTTCTGAAAAGTCTGGATTTTGCCGATGAGGCGGCTAAGGCACTTGGTGTACCGCTTGCATATACTGCAGGCACAAAGGAGATATTAGCATCTCTGCCCCAAAACTTAAAAAACAAAGCATTTTGCCTTGATTTATTTATGAAATTACCGTTTGATGCTTTGCAATAAATATTATATTCACATAAAGGAGGATTCATTATGGCTAAAGTTACATTCAGAGAAGACAGATGTAAAGGCTGTACATTATGTACAACAGTTTGTCCCAAGAAGATAGTCGTAATGGCTACAGACAGAATCAACGCTAAGGGCTTTCACCCTGCAACAGTTATTGAAACAGACAAGTGTATTGGCTGTGCTTTCTGTGCAACAATTTGCCCTGACTGCGTAATTGAGGTAGAAAGATAGGAGGTCAACCAGATGGGAAACAAAGTTTTAATGAAGGGTAACGAAGCTCTTGCAGAAGCTGCTATAAGAGCAGGCTGCAGACATTTCTTCGGTTATCCCATAACACCGCAGACAGAAGTATCTGCATATATGTCCAAGAAGATGCCCAAAATCGGCGGCGTATTTCTTCAGGCAGAATCCGAAGTTGCCGCTATAAACATGGTTTATGGTGCAGGCGGTGCGGGCGCAAGAGTTATGACAAGCTCCTCCAGCCCCGGAATAAGCTTAAAGCAGGAAGGTATTTCCTACATAGCAGGTGCAGATGTACCTTGCGTAATTGTTAACATAGTAAGAGGTGGCCCCGGTCTTGGCGGCATTCAGCCTGCACAGTCCGACTATCATCAGGCAGTAAAGGGTGGCGGACACGGTGACTATCACCTTGTAGTTCTTGCTCCCTCTTCCATTCAGGAAATGGTAGACCTTACCTCCGATGCATTTGACATCGGCGATAAGTACAGATGCCCTGTTATGATTATGGGTGACGGTATGCTCGGTCAGATGATGGAGCCTGTTGAATTTAAAGAAACAGATGCATCCGAACTTCCTGAAAAAGAATGGGCTACCACAGGTACAAAGATGAAGAGAGGCAAAAATATAATTAACTCCCTCTTTATTGAACCTAAGGACCTTGAAGACCTCGTGCTTGCAAGACAGAAAAAGTACGATGAAATCGCTAAAAACGAAGTAAGATACGAAGCTGAAGATATAGAGGATGCAGACATAGTACTCGTAGCATACGGTACAACTGCAAGAATTGCAAAAACCGCTATGGCTAAAGCTAAGGAAAAGGGTATTAAAGTAGGTATCATAAGACCTATTACATTATGGCCCTTCCCCTACGAAGCATTTGAAAAAGCTTTGGAAGGCGACAAGAAAAAGACATTCCTTGCTGTAGAAATGAGCATGGGACAGATGGTAGACGATGTTAAGATTGCTGTAAACGGCAGAGCAGATGTTGAGTTCTTCGGAAGAACCGGCGGTATCGTTCCTACTCCCAACGAAATACTCGCAAAGATAGAAGAAATTACCGGAGGTGACAAATAATGGAAAAAGTATTTACAAGACCTCATGCACTTACAGATATACCCCTCCACTATTGCCCCGGATGTCCTCACGGTATTGTACACCGTCTGGTAGCTGAGGTTATAGACGAGCTCGGCATAGAAGGCGATACAATAGGTGTAGCACCTGTTGGTTGCAGTGTATTTGCATACAACTACTTTGAATGTGATATGCAGGAAGCTGCACACGGCAGAGCACCTGCTGTTGCTACAGGTATAAAGAGAGTTCATCCCGACAAGGTAGTATTTACATATCAGGGTGACGGCGACCTCGCTGCTATCGGTACTGCAGAAACAGTACACGCTGCTGCAAGAGGCGAAAACATAACAACAATATTTATAAATAACGCTATATACGGTATGACAGGCGGTCAGATGGCTCCTACTACACTTTTAGGTCAGGTAACACAGACCACTCCTTACGGCAGAGACCAGAAGGCAAACGGTAACCCCATAAGAGTAAGCGAAATGCTCGCAACACTCGATGGTCCTTCCTACATAGAGAGAGTAACAGTAGACACAGTACCCCACATCAAGGCTGCAAAGGCTGCTATAAAGAAGGCATTCCAGAATCAGCTCGACGGCAAGGGGTTCTCTCTTGTTGAAGTTGTTTCCACATGTCCTACAAACTGGGGATTAAGTCCTGTAGAGTCTTTTGAGTGGATGAGAGAAAACATGCTCCCCCACTATCCTCTCGGCGTATACAAAGACATCTCAAAGGAGGAAAAGTAATATGACATACGAGACAATATTTGCCGGATTTGGCGGTCAGGGTATCCTTTTTGCAGGTAAAGCGATTGCATATGCCGGCATGATAGAAAACAAAAATGTATCTCACCTTCCTTCATACGGACCTGAGATGCGTGGCGGTACATGTAACTGTCATGTTATAGTATCCGACGAGCCAGTAGCTTCTCCCATAATTGTAGAACCTACTGCTCTTATAGCTATGAATGCTCCTTCCTTTGACAAGTTTGAAGATCAGCTTGTTCCCGGTGCAAAGGCTATAGTAGACAGCACTCTCGTATCCAGAGATGCCAAGAGAGACGATATAGACATATACAAAGTACCTGCTACAAAAATGGCAAACGAAATGGGACTTCCCAAGCTTGCAAACATGATACTTGTAGGTAAGCTTGTAAAAGAAACAGGTATGTTTACTTTTGACGAACTCATCGGTGCTATAAAGAAGCTTGTTCCTGCAGGCAAGCCTGAACTTCTTGAGAATAACATCAAGACAGTAGAAGCAGGATACAATTATAAAGACTGATTAAAAATATAGTTTTTACAAGAGAGCAATTTTTGTTGCTCTCTTTTTGTTTGCAAAATTAATGAAATCGCAACTGCCTTCGGCGTTTGCGGATAAATGGAAAAAGGACAGTCAATCATGACTGTCCTTTTTCCATTTCCCAACCAGTATATAAATTATAGTAGTACGTAATCGTCATTCCTGCGTCTGCTCTTGCGATTTAATATATCCTGAAGAGTTATCTTGTCCAGATAGTTGTCGATAACTTCCATAAGTCCCTGCCATATGTAAAGAGTATCACAATCTCTTGCTCTTTCGCAGGTGTTGTGGTCGCCATCAAGACAAGCTACGGGAGCGAGGCTGCCCTCGGTAACTCTCAATATTTCGCCTACAGTATATGCAGAAGGTCTGTGAGCTAATTTATAACCACCCTGAAATCCTCTGCCGGTTACAAGGAATCCTGCACCGTTGAGTGAAGGGATGATTTGTTCGAGATATTTCTTGGATATACCCTGTCTTTCGGATATATCTGTAAGAGAAACGAATTTTTCATTGCCGTTTTCTGCAAGGTCTACAAGTAGTCTCAATGCATAACGGCCTTTTGTAGATATCTTCATATATTCCTCCGTAAGCCTTGATAAACAAGGCATTTAAGATGATATCATAATAATACCATAGAAATAGTAGGAATTCAACAAGAAGCTATAATTTGTTATAAAACTGTAAAATTATTATATCCATTCAATCTTAGCAGCACTTATGCCGTTATTGGGATAAAACACACTGAGTATATAGGTATCGTCTCCATCTGTAAGAAATTCGGGTGCATGTCCTTCGAGCATGGTTACAGGCGAAGCGCCCTCAAAATCTTCAAGATTTTCGGCAG
>JAZLCB010000050.1:0-2677 GCA_045614005.1 Clostridia bacterium | reverse complement strand
ACTTCGCCTATTGTCCAGTACTCATCATCTCTTAATGTGATGTCGCCTGTAACAATTTCGTTGCAAACGTAGATAATATGCTTTTCGCCCGAGTAGCTCTCTGCTACGGATATTACTGTATCTTTTTTGATATCGGAAAGAGCCATGGGGAAACCGTCTGCATCGTAGTATTCTACCTTTTCTGCAAAGGTGCCAACATCGAATCTTTCGCCATTTTTGCCAAGGATAACCTGACTATCTTCGTCATTCATAACGAAGTTAACACGTACATCCTGGAAAGAACGGATTATTACAACATCTCTGCCGCCATCTGCCTTAACTATGGTAACATCACCATTTTCGGGCATCATAACAGGCTGTACATAAGAACCTGTATATTCTTCACCATTAAAGATAACATAGGGCTTATTAACCTTGTATGTCTTAATCTTGTCGCCTACTTCATATTCGTAGGTGAGCGAAGAATAGCTAACTATGTCATTTGCTGTAAGAGTGAGTGTGTCCTCATCTACAACTTCTACATGTATAGCGTTTTCGATTTCACTACCGCGGATATCGCGCCAGTATACATATGCATTTCTGCCTATGATAGCGCTCATATCGTAGTTGGAGCATACGAACTTGTAGCCATCTACTACGATATAGTCATCGCGGAGGTCTGCTCTGTCACCACTACCGAGTAATACACCGCCTGCACCTGTGATAGTGCCTTCAGTTCTTATTACATCGTGGAAGTAGTAGAGACCGTTGATGTCGCTAAGCTGCTCGTAAACAAGCTCACCATCCTTGAAACCTGCCTGGTCCATAACCTTTGCCATGAGGGCATTGTACATCATGATGTAGAGCTGTGCTCTTGTAAAGTTTGCTGTATCCACACCATCGTAGAGGTCGAGTCTGTTTGCAAAGCTTGTGATTGTCTGCTCGGTAGTAGCAACGCCACCGTAACCGAGAGCAAGAAGGAATGCATGAGCAGCATCCTTGGCTGTGATAGCCCATGCAGGATAGAAGTAACCTTCGTCAACTACAGGCATGTAACCCATAGAAACTACAGTTTTGATGTACTCTTCTTCGTAGGAGCCTGCAAGGACATCGTTAAAGGAAACGCCTGCAATATCCTTAATGGGCTCAGCGTTTACAAAGCTTGTAAGAAGAAGAGCAAATTCTGCTCTGGATACGCTTGCATTTAAGTCTGTGTTGTATGCAAGGTCGGTGATTCCGAGTACATTAAGAAGGTCTACTGCATACTGTGCATCGGAATTTGATACCGCAACAGCTTCTTCATCGGCAAATGCAGGAACTACAAATGTAGTAGCAAGCATTACAACTGTAAGAACTATTGCAAAAAGTCTTTTTGTAAATTTTGTCACGGCTTATTCCCCTCCTAACGTATATTCTAATGCATCACCAATAGGTGTCATATCGAGCCAGTTATTTACAAGTGAAATGCGGATTGTGTCGCCTTCGTTCTTGAAAGGTACTGCAGGGAGCTCAACGTCGTCTGTTTCGCCTGCTGCAATGAAGCCTGTAAGAGCACGGATAGCTACACACTCATTCTTGGTATTCCAGCTTGTAATTACAAACATGTAATCTCTCTCTATTGCAGATGTGTTTGCTATATCTACGATAGCTACTACACTATTATCTTCCTCTACATAGGAAGCACCTACAACTGCATTTTCAAAGGGGTCTTCGGGAGTTGTGATGTCTATTGCAGAAATTCCTTCAATAGCATAGCCCATTACAGAGAGTGTAAATGCTTCGTTATATGGAAGCTTGGAAACATCTACAGACATTATATTGCCTTCAATAGCTACTGTATACTTGCCTGCGATATCGAGTGCGGGGTTTTCTGCGGCGATGTTAACATTGCCTGTTGTGATAATGCCTGTGTCGATATCATCTGCAAAGGTAAAGTTTACTACGCCGTTTTCTGCATCGTATTCTGCGTTGGGGGCAGATACTACGGGGATTTCGCTGAGTCTGTAGATAGCGATATCATCGAAGTATACATACTCACCCTCAGGAAGATCTGTTGCAGAAAGGAATGCACGAAGGTATCTAACCTTTGTACCATTCCACTTAAGAGTACTTACAAGTGCTTTGGGGCTTGTGCCTATTATCATGCCGTTTTCGTCATATACACAAGCGGACATATACACCTTCTGGGTTTCTTCGATGGTATATACAGCTTCTACTGTATACCACTTATCTTCCTGCAGGGTACCGGGAGTTATAAAGCACTCACGAGAACCTACTTCGGCATCGTAGTAATAAGCACCACCAAGGAAGAAGTATACACCTGCAGTATCGGCACTTAGACTCGAATCCCAGCTTCTGCCGAAATTAAAGATTTGTACTGTGCCGCCAAGGTTGGAAAGATAAACCTTGGTTGTAAATTTCTGATAAGGAGCGTCTGTCGCAAGGAAACCATCAGCCTTAGGCTTTTCGGGATTAGCCTTGCCACGGTCGGTATACAAAGCTACAGCCATCTGCTGCTTTGTACTCTTCCCTCCAACGAGCTTATATACATTGTTTTTGCCGGTACCATCATCCTCTACGGTAAGCTCTGTATCGGGTGCTTTTCCGACAGCTTTGTATGCATTTGGAGAAGCAAGTGTAGTAAATTCTACACCTACAGATTCATCAGCCGTTAATGTGCTGTGAAACTCTTCGATTG
>JAZLCB010000049.1:0-5180 GCA_045614005.1 Clostridia bacterium | reverse complement strand
CCTGTTACAAGTTCACTCGCATCAGGCGGGCACAATACATACACGGTCTCATTTTCTATGGCAGGGTTGTTAGTCCACATACCTGCTGTCATATACTGTGAAAGATCTACATATCCCTTGTTAACAAGGTTGCCGCCTTCATAGAATGTTTTTATGTAGTTAAGGCGTTTGTCCAGGGATTTTTGTGTATATCTTCCCAAAGGAAAAGCAATAAGATTCTTTGTAACTTCAATATAGTTTCTCAGTTTATCGGCAGAACCTTCTTTGAATGTTCCTGCAGTCTTTCCCTCTACATTATTTTTAATTTCGCTTTCTGCGGTAGCAATAGCGCTGTCCAGAGAACGCAAATCAAGTCCTTCGTAAAGTCCTGTTGTAAATGAAAATACTGCACCATCATGCTCCCATGAAGTCTTGGACTGACGAGAGGTGTTGAATGCTGTTACCTTCCAGTAATAGGTCTTACCTTTCTCGAGGTCGCCTATATCAGCACGGGCGTATCTTACGATTTCGTCATATACAACATCTGTAAATTCCTTGTCCCTTGCCACAACTACTCTGTATTCATTTGCACCAAAGGGTTCCTGCCATCTCAAAGTAATATCATTTGCAGGGATAACATAACCCGACCTTGGCGAAAGAAGTCTGAATCCTGAGGTAGTGCCGTCAAATTTAAGAGGATTTTTCATACCCATAAGACTGATATCAAAGGTATCGTCCAGAACCCCCGGTGCCATTGCCTTAAGAGCCGAGCCTGATTTTACTCTGAAATCGAGATTTTCGGCATCTACAAAGTCATCTGTTTCAGGCACAAGTACATTATCTGTAAAAGTAGCATACTTCGCATCCTGAGAACCGACATTTTCTGTGGATTCTCCCACTATGAGATTGCCAGCTATAAGATTTTCTTTCTTGGGGTTACGACCTGTTTCTGCCAACTCCTTGAGTCTGGGATATGCCTTAAAAAACAAATCCTTGTTTGCTATAAGGCTTATGCTTTCCTTTATAGTACCGCGCAGATTTTCTGTCATTATATCCGTTTCGGTAGCGCGGTAATTATGGAATGCCCATCGGCTAGTACAATCTATTATAGTGTTATTCTTAAAAGTCATTTCGCCTGCCCAGTTGGAGTTGTATGCTCTCTTGCAGTCGTACATAATATTTTCGTACATATAGTTATCGAGGCTTCCGTCATCCTGATAAATAGCTATGTTACCTGCAGTAATGTTTGGATCAGCAGGCCATATATTATGGATGAAGTTGCGTCGGATATGGTTTCCTCTGTACAAAGTTGTACCACCGTTGTAAATTGCCCCCGCATCACCAACCTCACGGATGGCATCGTATATTTCGTTGCCTTCTATGATATTATTGTTACCATAAATATTTATGCAATACTGTCGGGTATTTGTGAACACATTGTTGCGAAGCGTGGTACCGCAACCCATAAGCCAGATTGTACTGTTCTGAAAGTAGCGCAGATTTGTACGACTGAAATAGCAATCCTCTATCACATTGTTAGATGGTGTAAGAGTATCGATATTACCGCCCTGTACTGTAATGGCACTATGCCCTATTACATCAAATACACAGCTCCGTACATCAACATCATAAGCTGCATCTACACAGCCGTTTCTTTGGTAACCTTCTTTATCAACTGTCTGCACCGTCTTGGAACCACCCATAATAAGCGCATGATTACTTATATTTAAGAAATCGCAGTTAATAAAGTCAACATTTCTTATATCAGATATTTTTACTGCCGAGTGTCGTGCTTCTTCAAATGCAAGCCCGTCAAACACTACATTCTGTGTGTTTGTAACCGACATAATATACGGTTTTACAACTCCAAGTGTCACCTTGGCATCCTTTAATGTATAGGGCGGATACAAGTAGAGAGTCAGCGTGTCTCTGTCTATATAGAATTCGCCCGGAACATCAAGTTCCTCAAGAAGATTGAATGCCTTCCATCTCTTGGAGTAAGGGTTGGTAAAAGGATAGTAGTTCGTTGTGAGTGTGATTGTCTTTGCAACAGGGTCAAGAGATAACGGTGTAGTTGTTGTCTGTGCAAAGTCATAATTAGGATATGCGTTAATCCACCAGTTCTTGGCATTTACCCAACGGGATGGCTCATCTTCCTTGTTCTGAATACAATAATTACTTACCGTCTTTTCCCATGTGGTAAAATTACCTCTGCCGTTTGGCCACTGAGCAAGTTCCTGCTCATAGCCGTCTATATATATCGAGTTGTAGTTATCTCCTGACGCAACAAGCGAATATTCATGGTAAGTCATCGAGGTATCGCAGATATCATCTTTTGTAAAACCCTGCGCTGCAAGGTCTACCTTTACAAGCTTACCTATGGCATCCGTGTGCATTCTTGATAATGTGGCTGCATCTGTAACCTCTGTCGCACTTGTCATGTCCACAAGAGCAGATCCGAGAATACGCGGTGTTTCACCCTCATAAGCACGATAAACTATTGGTTCCTCTATAGTACCTGAGTCTGCCGCGGTAAACTCTACATTGTCTGTACGGTAGTAATCACCGCCACGCAGTATTACCTCTTTTATGGGATTGTCCGTTTCTTTTGATGCTCTTACGGCATTTACAGCACCCTGCAAGGTACCAAGCGGCTCATCTATAGTACCTGGATTCTTGTCGTTTCCGTAGGGTGCAACATATATTGCATTTGTGACGGGATCCGAGGCATCGGCAGCAAATGCAGTATGTATGGAGCCAATAAGCAGAGTAAGGATAAGCAATAGAGATATATGTTTTTTCATCATATAACACTCCTTTCCTTACTCTGTAACATTATAAATAACCGTAATCATTGCATGGCTCTGGAAAAGAACACCGACCACTCTCTGATAGTTGCCGCATGCACCTGTATCATCGTAGGCAACTATATCATCCATAGAACCCTGTCGTATTACAGTGCCTTTTCCTACACGTTCTACCACAAGTATAGGACCGGTTCCTGTATGCAGTGCCTGAAGCTTTGTGGGGTCGATTAGGTCTTCATAAACCATATCCACATTTTCAGGAAGATAATCTGTATCAAGCAGACGAACATACTTTCCTGATACATGGATAGGATATCCTGCTGCTATATCCATGTTGGCGTTGGTGGAAGCGTATGTAGGAGTATTACCGAAGTGAAGATCCTGACTTTCATCGTATGTTACAAGTATTGACTCAAGAATACCATCCGAGCCCTTGGAAACTCTTATTATATCACCG
Organism: Clostridia bacterium; assembly: GCA_045614005.1. Lineage (GTDB taxonomy): Bacteria > Bacillota > Clostridia > UMGS1810 > UMGS1810 > RGIG8748. The sequence goes on along the minus strand of JAZLCB010000049.1, from coordinate 1,937 downwards.
GGCGCAAGGTCTTCTATTTTAGCCGGACCGTCCGTAGTAATATCATAATTATTCGGGTCTATTCTCTCCATGGTACTTGTAGTATGGTTGAGCTTAGAGAAATATGTGTCCTCGTCTACAGTATAGCTTGCCTTTTTACAAGATGAAGGTGAAAGCACTATTTCGTAGCCTGTAAGCTGTGTTACGGGCTCGCCGTCGCGGTCAAGAGAGTTTACGAGCTTTTCCACAACAAAGCATCCTCTTTCGTTAACCTCTCCTGCTCCCTTCTCCTGAGGAGCATATACAATAAGTTCTGCCGCCATAGCCTTTTGATCTCTGGAATACCCGTGAATAAGATGCTTTTCTGCATCACCCTGTCCGTATCCGTTACCAAAATACTGTGTACCTTGCGATACCATAAAATCTCTCTCGTCGTCATAACGGGAAACATCGTTCGGTATACTCATAGTCTTGGTGGTCGCTTTGTCCCAATACATGAGCCTTCCAAAAGAATAGCCGTTTATGTGCCATCTTAACTTATATGTGTCGTAGTTAACTTTCCATGATTCATCAGTATCATTTTCATCCCTGGAAAGCTTTGCTTTGTCGGGAGAAATGTGATACCAACCTCTGTTATCTGTATCTTCTGCACCAAATTCAAGAGGAAGAATAATGGATTTGATGACCTTGGTCTTGGTATCTGCGGTGTACAGTATTGCTTTCTGAGCATTAAACGCCGCCTTGATGTCTGCTATTGCATCTTTGGTTTTGAATGTGTCACCATTCAAAACAATACGTTCACCAAAATCATATATTGCCATAAGACCGTCTTCGGTATAGAGACGAATCTTATAATCTGTATTAAAGCCTGTTTCGGATGCTTCAACACCTGTTATAAATCCCGCCTTTTCGGCAGAGGTGTCTTCTCCGGCAAGCTCTATATACACAAGGCGTCCCTTGTGGTCAAAATACAAATTGTGTGCTTTGCCTATTTTTACGGCAGGTGCCTCTTCGAGATTCTCTTTGAAAGAAAGAGCATACTCATCTGCACCGTTTGTATATAAAATATCTGAGGAATTTTCTGAAATTGTGTCTAATACAAATCCTGAAACTGCAGATGAGGAAACTATAGCTTCCACATATTCTTTATCGCGGCTTACCATAGCGCTTATTACATCGCCTTTGGCAATCTGTGATATATCTATTGTCTCTCCGTCTGCATTTTTTAAATCTACTATCGCATCATCGGGATCAAGGTTTAAGGCCTTAACAGTATCCATGCCTTTATAGAGTGTCTCTGTATATACATACATATCTGACATTCTCATCTTGGATACCATACCAACACCATAATCACGGATAACTGCAAGGTCATATGCACCGCCCTCGGTGGAAACAAGAGTTATATCGCCAAAGGGAAATGAAAATACGCTTTCATCATATGTGCTAAGTGCCTTACCGTTATAAACAACCATCAGTTGGTTTTTGGAAACGGTATTTGCAGTTTTGGTATTTCCTCTTTTGTCAACATATGTTATTTTGCCACTTTGCATAGCAACAAAATCTTTGGCATCAAGGGTAAGTACATCATTATCCATTGGCTGTACATACTTCAAGGTGTACTTTCCGCTGTCTTCATAGTAGCAGTAAGCGATAACCTCTCTGCCTATGTATGAACGAATATTGGTGCAATCTCCAACATCTACGGTAACATTATCTATAACAGCTCTCTTGTCGCCAACCTTTGAAGCACCATATGCTGTTGTAATACCGGTATCCGTAACAACGCCTTCAATTTTTACAAATCCAAGCCCTGCTGTAAGGAAACTGTCCTCGCCCTTTGTAAGATATACCTCGCCATCTCCACCGATATAATCAAGGTCAAAGAGTTTAACATCCAAAGAATTGTAGAAAATATTAATACAATCCTTTGCTGTTATAAAATCATTTGCTGCTGC
>JAZLCB010000048.1:0-2495 GCA_045614005.1 Clostridia bacterium | reverse complement strand
TTTTGCGTCAATGCGAGGCAAAAACGGAGCTAATGCTGACGCATTTGCGAGTATTTTAACAATGCAGTGGCGTAAAAACACGCACCCAAAACGGGTTCGGATACTGACGCAACTGCTTATATACCGGTTACCACTTCACATATAGCTTCATTTTCTGCAAGCTTTTCTTTCAAAAGCTTTAGTGCCTTATCCACCAATGACGAAAAATAGTCAAACGGCAGTACTATGCCTACTATAGGATAAGCCTTTACAAACTCGGCATACACATCTCTTAGTTTAAGGTAGCCTGTACCCGAACCGTAGGTCATCTCGGCTTCGGCACACATACACACAAGATGCTCTATTATGTTTTTTCTGCGTACAAAAATAAAGAACACTAAGCTTACAATTAACAATATAAGTGATGCAATATACATTCTTTCACCTCCTATTTAATAAGTGACGACATCAAAAAGCCCGCAAGACCGCTTACAACAGCAGTTATACCGCTATTTACAATAAGGTCATATCTTTTAAGGGGCTTTTTTTCTATGGTTTCCACGCGTCCGATAACATTGGTAAAATCGCTTCGCATCTCCCTCATTTCCGACGCGAGGGAGTGTATGGAATCTGCAATATGCTCTATACGGTCGAGCCTGTGGTGTGCCGACTTAACGCTGGACTCCACCGAAGCCATACGCTCCCAAACTTCTTTTTCCTGCAAAAAAACACCTCCGTCAACTCATTATGCCCGCTATACGAAGCATAACCGCAAGACACCATATCTTGGTGTCGTCAAGATTGAGGTTGCCGTCGCCAGTACCGCGGATATAGCCTTTGTCCACGGCGGTTTTGACATAGGGTTGTGCCCATGCGGGGCAATCTGAGATTTTTTTGTACATTTTATTTTCCTCCTTTATTTCTACGATGCTGTAATCGGGTCTGCCGTAACCCGCTATGGAATTGTAGCTTATAAGATACCTCTTTTTTGCAACGGCTCCGCCGTTTGCTACAACTCCCGATGCATAAGAGGTATTACCCTCTACGGTATAGACATATCGGCTGTCAACATCATATACAATGCCTGTATGGCAAATCGTGCCGTAGCCGTCTTTAAAAAATATTATATCGCCGATTTTGGGACTTGTGTGCCATTGCCCATGGCTTTTGTAATAGCTTGCCGATGTGGGCGTGTATGCCGACCAGCCATGTATGAGTTTAATTGCATCATCTCCGTATGCCTTTACCATACACCAATCCACGAAGGTGTCGCACCATGCATAGCCGTTTGCATATATGCCCTTATGATATGCACTCATTTCATGAGCGTATTTTGTATAATTGTTTTTGCCTGCGTTTGCTGTTTTGGAATACAAATCTTTTTCGCTTGCTTTTTCCAGATAACCGGCTTCGTTTAGTGCTATTTTTATAACTCTTTCTATTACGACTCCTCCTTTTCTTTTGCAAATATTCTCTTAAGGCAAAGAAGTAGCAGTTCTCCACCGAAAACGGCATGGTTTGCCGTAAGTAGCCCCGTAACTAAAAATGAATTGTGGCTTGCAATCCTCATGGACCACACCTGTATTACTACCATTTCCAATATGCAAAATGCAACTACATACCTGCTAAATCTGCCCTTTTTCTTTTTTACAGGCATATAAGACCTCCTGCAAAGCCGCCAAAAGAGCTTGCTGTATTTCGTTCATTGCCCGATATAACATCGCAGATTTCTTTGTCTGTGGGGTTTATAACCTGCACATAGTACATACTGTTTCCATCGGTCTCGGTATAACGGATACTCTCGCCGATAAAATCCTCAATTAATTTTGCATACATATATGTCACCTCGAGGGAAGATTTTTTCTTACGACATCCAGTCTATAGTCTGCCGGTGTTTTTGTCCTTGTAAGAGATTCGACCAGATTTTTGGATTTGGGTTTGTCAGATACATCCGTACCATAGGCACGATTTACAAGCTCGGTCAGCTTTTCCACCTTTTGCGTAAGATAGTTTATGGTATTTTGATTGGAGCTGTTTTCCACGATTTTGCTTATTACTTCTTCCTTGCCGTCAAAGTCCATCATGTTAAGACACACAAGTGCGCTTACGGAGTTGTTGGGGTTAAAGAGTCCTGCGCCATAAAGTTCCTTGGCAAGTTCGTTCTGGGCTGTTCTCGAAAACGGGCTTGCTTTCTGGCTGGTAACGCTGATATCAAAAATACTTCTTTTGCCATGCATTTGCGATTTGGTAAACTCTGCAAAATCCTCCTCGCCCCCACCCATGGCAATACGGAATGTTCTGCCCTCTTCGTAAAACTGACTTACGAGGTCAATTATAAGATAGTTGATATTCTTGAACGCTCTGTAAGAGCCTTTTATCATATCTCTGGAAAGTTTGCTTCCTGCCTCCTGAAGTGCGGCAATGGCGCTTGCTGCCGTAACGCCCGAAGTTGTACCACCCTGCGATACATCGCGGTTTCCGCTTGTCTCTTTTAATTCATCTATCTTTTGATTAAG
>JAZLCB010000047.1:0-4620 GCA_045614005.1 Clostridia bacterium | reverse complement strand
CTGTTCACCTGACTTGACATGAGTTTGCAGAGCAAACTCAATGAATTGAGCCTTATGACTCATGAATTGCACCTTTGGTGCATTAAGAGGCAATTCAATTCATGCCAACGGAGTTGTCAATTCATTTAAAATGGTTTGCATCTAAACCTTATGTGTCGCAATAAAAATATCCGATGACATATAGTTAAAAATTATGAGGTAACTTAAATGAATGAAGAATGTTTAATTTGCGCTTCACCACTTGAATATCTTGCAGGTGATGAAATGATGGAATGTGTACTTTGTCACAATAAACAACAAAGCAAAACAAGATGTGTAAACGGTCATTTTGTTTGCGATGAGTGTCATACAAAAGGAATGGATGAAATCATATCAATATGTTTGCATAGCAAATCCAAAAATCCTATTGAAATCATGGAAAAAATGATGAGTATGCCATCCTGCCATATGCATGGCCCCGAACATCATACCATGGTTGGCTCTGCTCTTTTGACCGCTTATAAAAATGCAGGTGGTGATATTGATTTAAAAGCTGCACTTTATGAAATGCAAACACGGGGAAAACAAGTTCCCGGAGGTGCCTGCGGTTTTTGGGGAGCCTGCGGAGCATGTATCAGCGCAGGAATGTATATTGCCATTGCATTAAAATCCACGCCGCTTTCCAAAGAAGCATGGGGACTTTCCAATCAAATGACAGGACGGGCATTAGAGACAATAGGAAAAAACGGTGGTCCTCGTTGTTGCAAGAGAGATTCATATCTGGCAATTATGGAAGCCGTAAAATTTACAAGTGAAAAATTGGGAATAAAAATGGATGTCGAGCAAGTTTTCTGTTCTCGTGCGCATATGAACAATCAATGCAGGCAAGAAGAGTGTATGTTTTACAAGAATAAAAAGAAGATAGCATTCATTTGCGTGCATAATTCGTGCCGTAGTCAGATTGCAGAGGCACTTGGAAAACACTTGGCAGCAGATGTTTTTGAATCATATTCAGCAGGAACACAGACAAAGCCAAAAATCAACCAAGATGCAGTCAGAATTATGAAAGAACTGTATGGAATAGATATGGAACAAACACAATGTTCAAAAACCATTGCAGATATTCCAATCCCCGATATGGCAATTTCTATGGGGTGCAATGTCGGATGTCCATTCATCGGCAGAGAATTTGATGATAACTGGGAGTTGGATGATCCCACAGGAAAAACGGATGAGGAATTCAAAATCATAATCAAAAAAATCGAGGAAAAGATTTTGAACTTAAAACAATCGATGGGGTTATGCAATAGGGGAAAGTAATTTATATTCGGATTTGGCAGGCGCGACTACTTGCCACATATAAAGAAGGGTTTACATAATGCTTGTTAAATTAGGCGATATAGAGTATGAACTTACATACAAAAATGTAAAGAATATCAACCTGCGTATAAGACCCGACGGCACGGTGAGCGTGTCTGCCAACAGGTGGACAAGCAGAAAGACGATAGATGCTTTTGTGTTATCCAAGGCGGATTTTATACAAAACGCGCTGAATAAATATGCTTCCGATGCCATGAGCGAAAAGAAAGCGTTTTATACCGAGGAAGAGGTCAAAGGTGTAATATTGGACCTTTGCACCAAGGCATACCCATACTTTGCAAAACGCGGTGTAGCCTATCCGCAGATTAAGTTTAGAAGTATGGTGTCTCGTTGGGGAAGCTGTCACTCATCAAAGGGTATAGTTACTTTCAGCACCAAGCTTATGTATGCTCCCATAGAGTGCATAGAGTATGTGGTATACCATGAGTTTACACACTTTTTGCAGGCAAATCATTCGCCATTGTTTTATGAAGAGCTTTCCAAAGCATTTCCGAATTGGAGTGCTTGCCGAAAGAAACTTCGCAGCATAAATATACGCTGAAATTTGAGACACAATATAATAAAATACCGTACAGTAAATTTAAGCCACTCAACTATTGGTTGAGTGGCTTAAAAATAAAAGTTGGCAATATGCCTTTATAGTTGGGTGTATTTACCGTATAATACAAATAGTGGATATTGCATCAAAATAATTTACGGGAGATTGGATATGAGTTATTTTGTATCTTCAAAAGTCAAGGAATTAAGATTAAAAAGAAATATGTCTCAAAGAGAGCTTGGAGATATGCTCGGTATAAGCGACAGAGCAGTTTCCAAGTGGGAAACAGGTCTTGCGCTTCCTTCGGCAAAAAATATAATAAAGCTTGCCGACATCTTCTCCGTGCCGGTGGAGCACTTTATCGTAGAAGACGACACCATCGAAACAAATCAGGATGCATCGGGTATGGAGTCGCTAAGAGAACTCTACAAATCGGGCAGAGGACCGTCAAGCTCACACACAATGGGTCCCGAAAAGGCATGTAATATTTTTAAAAACAAATATCCCAAGGCAGATAGTTTCAGGGTTGTGCTCTATGGTTCACTTGCAAAAACGGGCAAGGGACATGGTACAGATGTTGTAATACAAAAGACCCTTTCGCCCATAGCTTGCAAAATAGAATTCTGTTATACAGATAATAAGCTACCTCATCCAAATACAATGGACCTTACCGCGTACAAAGCCGACAAAATCATAGGCGAGGCAAGAGTTATGAGTGTTGGCGGTGGTGCTGTTTTGTTTCAAAACAGCATAGAACAACCACCCAATAAAATCTACACTCTTGACAAGTTCAATACAATAGCCGACTATTGTAGTAGGAATTCAATCAGATTATGGCAGTATGTCCTTGAAACAGAGGGTGAGGGCATAGCTCAATATATAAATGATATGTGGAATACCATGAAGGAATCCATAGAAAGAGGACTCTCGGATACAGGCATACTCCCCGGCGGTCTCGGAGTGGTAAAAAAGGCAAAATCCCTTTTTGAAAACGAGCATGTGGACGAATCTATGCAAACCAAAGAAAACCGAATGGTGTGCGCGTATGCCTTTGCAGTAGGCGAGCAGAATGCCTCGGGCGAGACTATAGTTACTGCACCTACCTGCGGTGCGGCAGGCATTGTACCTGCAGTACTGTACTATCAGCAAAAGAAAAATAATTACAGCGACGAAAGCATAGTTCGTGCACTTATGACCGCAGGCGTAATTGGAAATCTTATCAAAACAAATGCCTCTATTTCGGGTGCAGAGTGCGGATGCCAGGCAGAGGTAGGCACAGCCTGCGCCATGGCGGCAGCTGCACTTGCGGAGCTTTTTGAACTCTCTCTCGACAAGATAGAGTATTCTGCCGAGATTGCAATAGAGCATCACTTGGGACTTACCTGCGACCCGATATGCGGTCTTGTTCAGATACCGTGCATAGAACGAAATGCCGTTGCCGCAATGCGTGCCATTAACGCGGTCAACCTTGCAAGCTTTTTGTGGAATACCCGCAAGATATCGCTCGACAAGGTAATACAGACAATGAAAGAAACAGGACTCGATATGCACAAATCGTACAAGGAGACCTCAGAAGCAGGTCTTGCAAAAGGTGGTATATCATACTGAATATAATACGAAAAATCCCCCTGCAACAAAGTCAAAACTTGGCATTGCTTGCAGGGGATTTTTGTGTTAATATCATAGTGAATATAAATTTTGGAGGTTTGGTATGAGCCTTAAGGATTTTAACTACAGCAAGGAGAAAAATGTTCTTACAAAAAAATATCTTGTACCCAAGGCGGTAGTGTGCAGTAAGGATGCACAAAACACAGATCATCTTATGAGCGATGGTTTGCGTCAGCCTCTCCATAGGGACGGAGTGCAAAACTGTGTTATATCAAAAGGCGGCTATGTTCTTCTTGACTTTGGAAGCGAGCTTAGCGGTGGAATAGAGATTACGGTCTACAATGTAGAAGATACAGCAAGCACGGGCGAAATCTGTACAAACGGCAGACTTCATATTGTGTTTGGCGAGAGCATATGTGAGGCACTCTCCGACATAGGAGACGGCAAAGGAGCGGTAAACGACCACTCTACAAGAGATATGATAGTACATACAACTGCGCTTTCCAATATGCGCTATGGTGGTACAGGCTTTCGCTTTGTAAGGATAGAGGCGCTTGATGCCGATGTGTATATTGCCACTGTAAAAGGAGTCTTAGAGTACAAAGACATAGATTACAAAGGTAGCTTTTCCTGTAGTGACGATAAACTTAATAAAATATATGATACAGCCGTATATACGGTACATCTTAATATGCACAATTTTGTCATGGAGGGTGTAAAGCGAGACCGCCTTGTATGGATAGGTGACTTCCACCCCGAAATGTCTACCATAATGAGCGTTTTCGGCTACGACGACAGCGTAGAGAACACTTTGGATTTTGCCAGGGATAATTATCCTATAACAGAACAAAGCAAGTGGATGATATTCCCGAGCTATTCCTGTTGGTGGATTATTGCTCATAAAGATTGGTATATGCAAAACGGAAGACTCGATTACCTGTTGGAGCAGAAAGAATATATGTATGCACTTTGCAATGCGCTTACAGACGGCATACATCCCGATGGCTCGTTAAACTTGTGCGATAATGAAGATTTCTACTTTGTGGACTGGAGTTCTTGCCAGACTCCGGAAATGGAAGCAGGCTTCAGAGCTTGTCTCAAACTGGGGCTCGAAG
>JAZLCB010000046.1:0-14942 GCA_045614005.1 Clostridia bacterium | reverse complement strand
AAAAAGACTGTGGACTATGTTGCAAAATCGCTCACCGATGCAGATATAGAATATACTATGTGCGGAAGGTGCGGTATATGTGCGGTTATAGGTAAAGGCAAAAAAACACTTCTTCTCAGAGCAGACATGGATGCTCTTAATATGGAGGGCGGAGCTATGCACGCCTGCGGACACCATATGCACACGGCAATGCTTCTTGGTACGGCAAGAGTCCTTAAACAAAATGAAGACAAGCTCTCCTGTACTGTCAAACTGATGTTTCAGAGTGCCGAAGAAACGCTTTCGGGTGCAAAGGATATGATAGAAAACGGAATACTTGAAAATCCCAAGACAGACTATGCTTTTATGCTTCATGTAATGCCCTCGGCAGATTACGATACAGGCACATTTATCTTCGCTTCCGATGGCGATGTTGCGCCCTCGGCAGATTACTTTGATATAGTAGTATCGGGCAAGGCGAGTCACGGTGCACGCCCAAGCGAGGGCAGAGACCCTGTAATTGCGGGGGCTAATATACTCTGTGCTTTGCAGAGTATAAACTCGCGCGAACTCGGACTGTATGAAGATGCCACAATAACAATAGGCTCTATATCTGCAGGCAGCGCACCAAATGCTATAGCGGATTCCCTCACCATGCAGGGTACAATGAGAACCTTTTCCGAGGATACGAGGGAGTTTGTAAAAAAGCGAATCGAAGAAATATCCATGCATACGGCAACTGCAATGAGAACCAAGGCGGATGTGAGCTATACTTCAGGTTGCCCCGCATTTAAAAATGACAAAGGTGTTTTAGACGCAGTATCAGCTCTTGCAAGGGAATTATTTGGTGCTGATAAGGTAATAAATCTTCCCAAGGGTCAGCGCGGCGGCGGAAGCGAAGATTTTGCTTATGTGAGCCGTCTTGTACCTACGGCAATGGCTATGCTTTGCGCAGGCAGAAAGGACGAGGGATATGAGTATCCTCTTCATAATCCTAAGGTTAAATTCGACAAAAAAGCACTCCCTTACGGAAGTGCTCTTATGGCGTATATTGCTTTTAATATAGGCAATGTTTAAATTGTATGAGTCAACTATTTATAAGACTTTTGATTTAGTTCTCTTCGGGAATATACCAGTAAGAATTAAATTTATGAAGATATGTCCTTGCTCCTTTTGGCATCTGGGTAATAGCATTGTACACATTTAAATAATCACCGGCACCCGAAGCAATGTTGAGCGCACCAAATATGCCCAGTACTGCCCAATCTGTATTCATTAAAAATATTATATAGGGGATAAAGCCTAAAACAATATTCGGAAGTAATGACATAAAGATAAATCTGGCTTTACTCATATCTTCAGGTCCTGCTACAAACAACATTCCATGTCTTAAATTAGTATATAAGTACACATCTTCTTTGAAGCATAGTGCGTGTAATATCTCGTGAGGAAACAATCCGGCAATACACAACAGCAAACCAATAATAGATGGGGCATTCATGTTTTCGGAGTCAACCATAAGCACGGGTATGTAAAAAATCAGCAGAATAGGTATAGCAAGGAGATTGACAATTCTGCCAAGCTTTTTTGAATCTTCCGGTTCTTTAAATTTAACACAATTAGGCTTGTGCGGTTTGCACGGAATGGAGTCCGGATTTCTGTCGTATTTTCCTTTGTAATGAAGTTTCATTTTTTACTCCTCCAAATTGTTTGTTATTTATATTCTTGTTGAATCCGCTTGTTCCAAACGGACAACACATTTTTTTATCCTTTCGGTGAAGTTTTTTCTAACGAAAAAGTGAAGTTGTTTACACAGTGAAGTTTTATGCTTCGCACAAAGTGAAGTTAAGTTTGCCACTTCGCCGCGAGGCGAAACTTCACTTGCAAAGCAAACTTCACTATCGAAGATAACTTCACTTGCCGTCAGGCAAACTTAGTTGTCGAATCTGCTCGCACCATAAGTGCGACAGATTCGACATGACCCGAATTAGGAAACATATCCACACCGCAAACCTTTTTTAATGTAAACCCATATTCTTTAAGTATCTTTACATCTCGGGCAAGGGTTGCGCTGTTGCAGGATACATATACGAGTTTCTTGGGGCTCATTTGTTTTATGAGGCTCAGCATATCTTCGCTACAGCCTTTGCGCGGAGGGTCTACCACCACTATATCGGCACTTTCACCTTGTTTAAGGAGTTTATCTACAACTTCGGCACAGTCGCCTGCATAGAACATGGTGTTTTTCATGCCGTTTAAGTCGGCGTTTTCTTTGGCGTTTTCTATTGCCTTTTCCACTATTTCTACACCTATTACCCTATGTGCCTTTTGTGCAAGAAAAAGCGATATGCTTCCTGTACCGCAGTACAGGTCAAATACGGTTTCGTCTTTCTTAGGGTCTGCGTATTCGAGCGCTTTGGCATAGAGCTTTTCTGTCTGAGTGCCGTTTATCTGGAAGAAGCTTTCCGAGGATATATTGAATTTGAGATTGCCTATCATGGAGCATATCTTATCCTGACCGTATATCAGTCTGTTTTTTCTTCCGAGTATAAGATTTGTCTTTTCGGTATTTATATTTTGTATTATTCCTTTAATACCCGACTCTTTTTGTAGGATTTTAATCAGTTCGTCCTCGCAAGGCAGGGGAGAAGTACTGTTTGTAACAATGGTAACGAGCACTTCGCCTGTTTTGTTGCCTGTTCGGATATACAGGTGGCGCAGTATTCCTTTGTGCGCTTTTTCGCTGTATACACTTATCTTGTGTTTATTGGCATAGCTAAGGAATAGCTTTGTTATGCTGTTTATCTTTTCGTCCTGAATCATGCAACTTTTGGTTGCTATTATTTCGTGGCTTTTTTTGGAGTAAAAGCCGACAACGGTTTCCTTTCCTTTTTTGCCTACGGGAAGCTGAGCCTTGTTTCTGTAGCCCATGGTATCGTCTGCGCTTATTACGCCCTGAAACTCATATTCATCGGGATGAACAGAACCTATTCTTTGAAGATTGCCTTTTACTATATTTTCTTTTATGCATATCTGGTGAGGATAGGATATATGCATAAAGTCGCATCCTCCGCACTCTTTAAAAACAGGACAAATAGCCTCTTGCCTGTATGGCGAGGGAGACAGTATTTCCTTTATCCTACCAAAGCCGTAGGTTTTGTTTGTTTTGGTGACGATAATATTGAGCTTGTCACCTGTAACACCGCCGTTTATAAATATGGGGTAATCCTCGTGTTTGGCAACACCGTCGCCCGATGCTGTGACATCTTCTATAGTTACTGTAAGAATATCGTTTTTCTTTACCATTACTTCACTTCCGTTCTATACATCTAATATATATCAAAATCAGTATTTTTGCAAGAGTTTTGATAAATTCATGCTATCGGTCATATATTGTCATTGAGGTGACAAAGCTTGGAAACTTTTATTTTAAAAAACCTTAAAGACGGGATAAGTGCCGTAGTGGATTACTACCCCAAATATGACAGTATAAAAACCGTGTACAACATAAGATGCACCGATAGCGGAATATACAAGCTCGTTGCTATGAGCTCGCTCAAGCCTTCGTTTGAGCCTATGATAGTCGATACACCCGAATTCAAAAACTCCTTTGCTCAGGGGATCAGGGAAATAACCTCTCGTGATTCGTCATACAAGGGCTACAGACTTAGCGATATAGATACCTTTGTGCTTGCACAGAAAACTCCCGAAGGATTTTTGCCTGTGGCAGTTCACTTTTGCCGTCTTGCATGGGACTTTGGTGCAAATGAATTCTTTTTGCCGTCTTTTCAAACCGAAGAGAGTATAAGGCGGGCGCAAAAGGTACTCGACAGTATAAAAACCGCATCGGATAGTGCGGTTTTTGATAAGTATGTTCAAAAATTGAATTTCTTTAAAACTCTTTTCAAAAAAAGTCATTTGTCCCCCTTGTACTCCTTTGAATGGTACGAGGTATGCTGTAAATCGCATATTGAGGGCATATCCGCATACAGGCATGCTTTGGGACAGCTTGACAAAAAGATATCATTTCTTTGGGGTGTCAAAGATGACGGCATGACTGCCCTTGCAGTAAAAAGTGATTTGGACTTTAGCTTTCCGAATGTTTCGGATTGTGTTATAAAGTGCAATGATTACTATGTTGTGGGCGTAGTGTTCAGGAAAGAGGGGCAGTATTTTGCCAAAATTCCTGAATAATTGTTTCAGGGACAGGAAAATTAAAAAGGGTGTGAATTAATTCTTGCGAAGTAATTCACACCCTTTGATATTAGAGGTTTCTCTGTGTAAAGTTCCACGAATCCTTGCACATCTGCGCTATATCGAGTTCAGCTTTCCAACCGAGCTCTTTAAGGGATTTTTCGGTATCGGCAAAGCACTCGGGTATATCGCCTGTTCTTCGGGGAGCTATTTCGTATTTAAGCTCCTTGCCACAAGCTTTTTCATAAGCGTGGAGTACTTCCAACACGGTGTAGCCGTTGCCTGTTCCGAGATTGTAAGCATTTACTCCTGTTACTGTGTTTGCCTTTTCAAGTGCTTTAACATGACCTTTGCTGAGGTCTACAACATGTATGTAGTCTCTTACGCCTGTGCCGTCCTTGGTGGGGTAGTCATCACCAAATACATTGAGGTGATCGAGCTTACCTATTGCCACCTGTGCAATGTATGGTACAAGGTTATTTGGTATACCATTGGGGTTTTCGCCTATAAGTCCGCTTTTGTGTGCGCCTATGGGATTAAAGTATCTTAATAATACTATGGACCACTCATTATCCGATTTGTAAAGGTCTGTAAGTATGTCCTCTATCATGAGCTTGGTGCTTCCGTAGGGGTTTGTGGTAAATCTGGGGAAGTCCTCTTTAATCGGAACGGTATGGGGATTGCCGTATACCGTAGCGGAAGAAGAGAACACAATCTTCTTGCAACCGTATTTTGCCATGGTTTCGCAAAGCACGAGTGTGCTTAATATATTGTTGTGGTAGTATGCAAGCGGTATCTGTACCGATTCGCCTACGGCTTTTAAACCTGCAAAGTGGATTACGGCATCAATTTTGTTTTCTGCAAAAATCTTTTCTACGCTTTCTTTGTCGCACAAATCGTTTTCGTAGAATTTAACTTTTGTGCCTGTAATCTCTTCTATTTTGTCTATACTTTCTTTTTTGGAATTACAGAGGTTATCTATAACTGCAATGTCATATCCTGCTTCTATAAGCTCCACACAGGTGTGGCTTCCTATAAAGCCTGCACCGCCTGTAACAAGTATCATGTTATACACTCCTTTAATGCCTTTTTGTATATTATATCACTTGCAAATGCTTATGGCAAATAAATCTGTAAAATTTTTATTAATTTTTCGCTTTGGGGGTAGATTTTTAAAGAATTTTGTAGCATAATATATATTGTACAAATATACATTTTTGGAGGTTAATATGAAATACATAGTAGTTTTAGGCGATGGTATGGCAGATTACAAGGTAGACGAGCTCGGCGGTAAGACTCCGCTTGAGTGCGCAAATAAGCCTTGTATGGATTATATGGCAAAAAATGGCGAAACAGGACATGTTAAAAATGTGCCCGAGTGTCTTTCGCCCGGAAGCGATGTTGCAAACCTTGCCGCAATGGGTTATGACCCTTTAAAATATTATTCGGGTCGTTCTCCCCTTGAGGCTGTAAGCGTTGGTGTAGATATGAAGGATACGGATATCATCTTCCGTTGCAACCTCGTTACACTTTCCGACGATGAACCTTATGAGGAAAAGACTGTAATAGACCACAGTTCCGACGAGATTACCACCGAAGAAGCAAGAGAGCTTATAAAGGCGGTTAACGATGCGTTTGCAGATGAAAAGTTTTCGTTCTATCCCGGCGTAAGCTACAGACACATAATGGTATGGGACAAAGGCCCTTACGACTTTACACTTATCCCTCCCCACGACATACTCGAAAGAAAGGTTAAGGATTATATTCCTTCGGGCGAGGGCAGCGAGCTTATATACGATATGATGGTAAAGAGCTACGACATACTCGTAAACCACCCCGTAAATATTGCCAGAGCCGAAAGAGGACTCAAAAAGGCAAACTCCATATGGATATGGGGCGAAGGTAAGAAACCGCTTCTTTCCGATTTCTACGAAAAGTACGGCATGAAAGGTACAGTAATAAGTGCCGTAGACCTTATAAAGGGTATAGGCCTTTGTGCAGGTCTTGATGTAGTGGATGTAGAGGGCGCAACAGGCAATGTTCACACCAACTACAAGGGCAAGGCAGATGCTGCACTTGACGCACTCAAAAACGGAAGCGACTATGTGTATGTACACCTCGAAGGTCCTGACGAATGTGGTCACAGACACGAAATAGAAAACAAGGTAAAGGCTATAGAACTTATAGACGAAAAGGTTGTAAAGTATATAAAAGACGATCTTGACAAAAACGGTATAGACTACCGTATGCTTATACTTCCCGATCATCCTACACCTCTTGCACTCAGAACACACACAAGAGACAGCGTACCCTATATCATATATGACAGCACCGCCAAGGCAGCTGCAACAGCAGAGTCCTACACCGAGGAAGAAGCCGGAAAGAGCGGAATACTCATAGAAGAGGGCTACAAACTTATGGAAAAGTTTGTTGGAAGATAAGTCCTAAAATAATTTTAAGGATGATTTACTATGAATACATTGGAAAATAAACACGCGGAAAAACTTACAAAGCTGCTTTATGCGGCATTTGCGATTGCGGCGATTACTTTTGTACTTCCCAAAGTAGTGCCGTGTCTTTTGCCATTCTTTTTTGCATGGATAATATCGCTTATAATAAAGCCGTTTGTAAGCATTTTTGAAAAGCTAAGAGTACATAAGCGTATAGCGGTTATCCTGTCTATGCTTTTGGTGCTCGGTATTCTTTCTGTTGTAATCTACTCTTTGTCAAAGGCGGCAATTGCCGAAGTTCGCACCTTTGCAGGAATGCTCAGCGATACCAAAGACGGCATCCCCGTATTTGTATGGGAGTTTGTGGATTCACTTCCAAAGAATATCCAATCGGCAGCTCATGACTTCCTTGGAAAATACAAGGGGAATACCGGAGAGCTTGTAATGCCTGCCATTTCTACGGCACTTCCTAAGCTTGGCGGTATTGCAGGGGCAGTTCCGAGTGCGTTTGTGTTTACCATTGTATTTGTTCTTACAATATACTTTTTAAGCTACGACGAAAAAGGCTTAAAAGAAGAACTCAAAAAATTCCTTCCCCAAAACACCATATCAACTCTTAGAAAAGTGCGCACCGTCATGGGTCAGGCAGTCGGCGGATATGTAAGAGCGCAGATGATAATAATGGTAGTAGTATTTGCAATACTTCTTACGGGATTTTTGATACTCGATGTAAAGCTTGCACTTTTGCTTGCTTTTATAATAAGCCTTATGGACGCGATACCTGTTCTCGGTACGGGAATGGTATTAAACCCCATGGCATTTATTGCACTTATTCAGGGCGATTATGTGTCTGCCATAGGCTTTGTAAGTATGTATGTAATAGTGCTTTTGGTTCGTAATTTCATGGAGCCGAGAGTGCTTAGCGTACAGCTTGGTATGCATCCTATAATAACTCTGCTTTCCATGTATGCAGGGTTCAAACTTATAGGCGTAATAGGTATGCTCATAGGTCCTGTTATTGCACTTATGATAATAAGCTTTGTAAAGATGAACAGAGAGGAGAGTGTGCAGTATGGCAACAAATAACACAATAGTAATTGTAGATGATGATAAGAATATATGTGAGCTTATAAGACTCTACCTTACCAAAGAGGGTTATGAGGTAAAATGTGCCTTTGACGGCAACACAGCTCTTTCTGTTATAAAAGAAACAAAACCCTCGGCAGCAATACTTGATATAATGCTTCCGGGTATGGACGGTATAGACCTTCTTAAGGAAATACGACGCCTAAGCAGTATGCCTGTAATTATGCTTACTGCCAAAGGAGAGACCATAGACAAGATTCTCGGTCTTGAACTTGGTGCAGACGATTACATGGTAAAACCCTTTGAACCAAAGGAGCTTGTTGCAAGACTGAGAGCTGTTCTGCGAAGAGCAGATTCGTCACTTGCAGATGGCGACGAGGTGTCGTTTGATAAGCTGTCTATAAATATGAGCACATACGAACTCAGAATAGACGGTGTTATTACAGATATTCCGCCAAAGGAACTTGAACTTCTCAACTACCTTTGTGTTCACCCCAACAAGGTGTTCACACGCGACCAGCTTTTGGACGAGGTGTGGGGTTATGAATACTTCGGCGATTCGCGCACGGTGGATGTGCATGTAAAGCGTCTCCGCGAAAAGGTGGAGGGCGTAAGCGAAAGGTGGTCACTCAAAACCGTGTGGGGAGTAGGTTACAAGTTTGAGGTGAAATAATTTGAGAAAAAGTATTATAGGAACTCTCGTTTTGTGGAGCTCACTGCTTATAGCTACGGTATTTATAAGCGTAATTATGTATTTTACATCATATATAGAGCAGTTTGCCATAAATCAGAAGTCCCAGATTCTCTTGAAAAATGTTGCATATGTGGAGACAATAAGCCACTATTATCTTACAAACCAGAACTTAGAAAATGACGAAAGGTTTAAAGAGGCAATAGACTTTGTGGCAGGAACTACCGAAACGGCAGTTGATGTATTTGACATAAACGGAATGGCAATAATATCTTCGGGTCAGGAAGTTTCGGACGAGAAGTTCAGAATGATTTCCAAAAAGGTTACAGAGCCTGTCTTAAAGGGAAAGCAATTTATATCCATGAATGCATACAGAGATCAATACGGCGACAACTACCTTACGGTGGCTTCACCGCTTATAACCGACGGAGAAATATTCGGCGGTGTGGTTTTTAATCAGAGAATTCCTGAAATAAAGAGTGTGTATGCCTTTGTGGCAAACAGAATAGTACATGTTCTTATTTTGCTTATGGTTCTTTCATTTATCTTGTTTGGATTTTTGTCTATCAAGGTTACAAGCCCCATACGCAGAATAAGCGCCGCTGTTAAAGAATTTTCAAAAGGAAATTTCAAAAAAAGAGTGGACTATTCTTCCAAAAACGAGCTTGGCGAGCTTGCCCGCAATATAAACGACATGGCATCTTCGCTCGATAATCTGGAAACCTCGAGAAAAGGCTTTATATCCGATGTAACACATGAGCTGAGAACTCCGCTTACCACTATATCGGGCTTTGTGGGAGGTATAATAGACGGCACTATCCCCAAGGAGAGCCATAATGAATATCTCGAGGTTGTTTTGTCGGAATCCAAGAGACTTTCAAGACTTATAAGCAATCTCGTTCAGGTTACCAAGATGGAAAACGGCGAGATAAAACCCGACAGGACCAATTTTGACATAAGTGAACTTGTCCGTCAGACACTTATCAAGTTCGAAATGATTATAACTCCCAAGAATATAGATGTGTCGCTTAACATCCCCGAGGGCAAGGTGGTTGTAAATGCGGATAAGGACAAAATAAGTCAGGTGCTTATAAACCTTATCAACAACGCCGTAAAGTTCACTCCCGAAGACGGAAAACTTGTTATAGACATAACCGTAAAGAAAGACAAGGCATATATTTCCGTGGAAAATTCAGGACCGGGAATAGACGAAAACGACCTCAAGTATATTTGGGACAGATTCTACAAGGGTGATAAATCCCGTGGTGAGGACAGAACAGGTATGGGGCTTGGACTCTATATTGTAAAGCGTATAATAGATCTTCATGACGAAAACATTACCGTAACAAGTATAAAGGACAAGAAAACCACATTTGAATTTACCCTTCCTGTGGTGCACGAATAAATTTTTAAGTTTTTTACAGTTTATTCATAGTTTGTTAAAAAAATTATGTTATCATTTAAATACAGAAAGCGAAAAGGAGGATGCTTATGAACGAATACAAATGGTTCAAAGATGATTTTGAAAATGATTTGCAAAAGTCGTCCGATATAAACAACACCTCTGAAAACACAAAAACAGATGATGCCCGTTTTGATACACAGTACACGGAAGATGCCGGATACGAAAGTAGCGAGGATTCGTATGCTTCTGAAACTCAGAAAACATATGACTACAACACTTCAGGAAGTGATTATGCCGAGTACACAAACGGAGAACACAATGATTTTTACAGCACAAATATAAAACACAAAAAAAGCAAAAAGAAGGTAAGCGTGTTCGCACTTGTTGCTGCCGTAATCCTTGCCGTAGGTGTAAGCGCAACAGCAAGCATATGTGCATATAAGTACTTCCCCTCGGATGGCAACAAAGTTGCATCGTCACAATCGGGTTCTGCGTCATCTCTTGCAGGTAAAGAGACCACAGGTGCTAAGGTTGTTGCACAGGCAACTGTGGATTCTCATGGCAACAAGGCACTTACCACACCCGAAATTGTAGATTTGGTAGGTCCTGCGGTTGTGGGTGTAGTAACCAAGTCTACTTCCTACGGATACTATGGCTTCGGCTCTTCCCAGCAGCAGGGAAGCGGTTCGGGAGTAATAATAAGCGAGGACGGCTACATTGTAACCAACAACCATGTTGTAGAGGGTGCAAACGAAGTTAATGTAATTCTTAATACAGGCGAAACATACGCGGCACGCGTTGTCGGAGCAGATTCCAGAACCGACCTTGCCGTAGTAAAGATAGATGCTTCGGGATTACCCTTTGCCGTTATGGGCAAAAGCTCGGATTTAAGAGTTGGTGATTCTGCCATTGCAATAGGTAACCCCTTGGGTCAGGAATTTGCAGGTACTACCACACAGGGCATAATAAGCGGTCTTAACAGAAGTGTCACCATAGATAATAAAGAGCTCAACCTAATACAGACCGATGCTGCCATAAATCCCGGTAACTCGGGCGGAGCGCTTGTAAATGCGTTCGGACAGCTTATAGGCATAAATACCGCCAAGATATCTTCATCTTCGCTCGAAGGTCTCGGATTTGCAATCCCCATAGACGAAGCTAAGCCTGTAATACAGGATCTCATAGACAGCGGTTATGTAAAGGGCAGACCGATAATAGGTATAGCAGGCAGAGCAGTTACCAAAGAGGACGCCGAGGCTTATAACCTCAAGGTGGGTGTATATGTTTCCGGTATGACACCCAATTCTCCCGCATATATGGCAGGAGTAAAGATTGGCGATATCATTACCGAGTGCGACGGCACAAAGGTAGAAACTGTAGAAGATATAAACGAAATCAAAAACAAAAAGCAGCCGGGCGACGAAATGATATTAAAGGTTTACCGCCAGGGTAAATACAAAGATATTACTCTTATATTAGGCGAAGACGCCCCTGCTGCAGAGTAACTAAGCATATTTCTCTCTGCCGAGGATAATATACCCCGACAGAATTATATCCCCTTTCTTTTTACTCACCCCCATGAATTTCATGGGGGTGAGGTTTTTTATCGTATTGACAAAATAAGGTATATGGTATATAATTTATAAAGTCAGTAAAAAAACTTTACGGAGGTTTTAGTTATGAAAAAGATTTTATCACTTATCTTAGTGGTAGCAATGCTTGCTACTTGCGTGCTCGCATTTACCTCTTGTGGTAATGAAGAGGCTGCAAAGCAGGAAGAAACAAAGACAGAAAAAGTTATCAAAATGGGCACAAACGCTGCGTTCCCTCCCTATGAATACAAAGAGGGCGAAGAGTTCAAGGGTATAGATGTAGAGATTGCTACAGCTATAGCAGAAGAACTCGGCTACAAGCTCGAAATCGTAGATATGGAATTCGATTCCATCATCACTTCTGTTCAGAAGGGCGAAGTTGATTTCGGTATGGCAGGTATGACAGTTACCGACGAGCGTAAGGAAGAAGTAGACTTCTCCTCCAGCTACGCTACAGGCGTACAGGTTGTTATAGTACCTGAAGATTCCGCTATTGCAACTCTTGATGACCTTGGTGGCAAGAAGATCGGTACACAGCTTGGTACAACAGGCGACATCTACTCCAAAGACGATTACGGCGAGGAGAATGTTACAAGCTACTCCAAGGGCGCAGACGCTGTTATAGCATTAAAGGGTGGCGATGTTGATGCAGTTATCATCGACAACGAGCCTGCAAAGGCATTTGTGGCAGAAAACGAAGGACTTAAGATTCTTGATACAGAATACGCTATCGAAGACTATGCAATCGCTGTTTCCAAGGAAAACACAAAGCTTCTCGATGATATCAATGCAGCTCTCGAAAAGCTTACTGCCGACGGCACAATAGATGCAATTATAGCAAAGTATATAAAGGCTGAATAATATTTTTACCATTAAGCTGCAAGGATGGTTATTCCATTCTTGCAGCTTGTTTTTATGTAACATATTGTAATAGCAAGGGACTGATACAATGTCAAAGAAAAAGATTATTGCACCGCTTATTATAGTGCTTATTATAGCAGCATTGGCAGGATGGGCAGTATACGATATACACTCTCAGACTACCGCAAGGGAAATAACCGTTTCCGAAGCTGAAAACATAGTAAATACTGAGCTTGATAGTGCGGCAATTTCAAAACCTCTTAAATATATAGCAGAAAAGAATACCATAAAAGTAAATTCCGTTTCCTATGGTAACGAAAAGGATGTTGTGTTGGATTGTACCGTAAGTACAGTTGACACATACGCTACGGTAGAGCCTCATTATGAGGAGTTTCTTAGTGCAAATGTAAAAAAGAAAAACAGCACAATGTTTAAATCTGCTCTGGATTTCAAGCTTGAATTTGAAGTGGGAATTATTGAGCTTTTAAAAGATGCTGAGATTTCTGAGACAGATGCCAAAATCACTATGTATGATACCGAGGAAGGCTTCAAGGTTCATGCAGATGAGGCTACTCTTAACGCCGTATTCGGCGGTATTGCCGATATAGAAAAAGAAATTATGGCATTAGACAAGATAACCCTTGCCGACGGCACAGAAAAGAAGCTTGAGTCTACCAATGTAAACAAGGGATTTGTGCAGTGCTTTGAATTCAGAGCAAGCACAGTAAAGCCCGAAACCGCACGCGGAATATTAAAGACATGGAATAAGCTCAAAAAAGATTTTGAGATAAACTTTATAAGACACGGCAGATGGAAGACAATATTCGTGGGTCTCTGGTCCACAATAAAGCTCACTTTCTTTGCACTTCTTATAGGTATAGTTATTGGATTTATAGTTGCCTTTGTTCGCTGTACATATCTTAAGCGAAAGAAAAAGGGTATCCTTCTTAAGGTGTCCAATGCAATCTGTCAGGTTTATCTTACCGTTACAAGAGGTACTCCTGCGGTAGTGCAGATTATGATAATATACTTTGTTATATTTATGCCTCTTGGCGTGGATAAGTTTTTGTCGGCGGTTGTGTGCTTCGGTCTTAACTCGGGTGCATATGTTGCCGAGATTGTCCGCGGTGGTATAATGAATGTAGACGACGGACAGACAGAGGCAGGCAGAAGCCTCGGATTTAACTATATACAGACTATGTATCATATAGTTCTTCCTCAGGCATTTAAGGCGGTGCTTCCTGCACTTGCAAATGAATTTGTAGTGCTTCTTAAGGAAACATCAATAGCTTTCTATATAGGTCTTGGCGACCTTATGTATGCGGTAAATGCCATACGCTCCGCTACATACAGCCCGTTTATGCCACTTGTTTCGGCGGCAATTATATATCTCATACTCGTGCTTGGTCTTTCCAAGCTTGTAAGTATGCTGGAAAGGAGATTAAGAAATAATGAAAGATAATCTTCTGATATCCGTAAAAGATTTAAAAAGACATTATATAGGCGGAACCGTCAAAGCACTCGACGGTGTTTCCATAGATTTTGAACGCGGTAAGGTTGTAGTTGTAATAGGCCCTTCGGGAAGTGGTAAATCCACACTTCTTCGTTCACTTAATCTTCTGGAAGAACCCACCGAGGGCGAAATCATAGTAGACGGCGAAAATATCCTTGCCAAAGATACCGACATAAACCTTGTAAGAAGAAAGATGGGCATGGTGTTCCAGCAGTTTAACCTCTTTCCGCATATGACTGTTTTAAAGAACCTTACCATAGCACCGATGAAGCTTCTCAAAATGCCCAAGGAAGAAGCAGAGAAAAAGGCTATGGACCTTCTTGAAAGAGTAGGTCTTGCCGACAGAGCATCGTCTTATCCTGCAATGCTTTCGGGCGGTCAGAAGCAGAGAGTAGCCATTGTGCGTGCTCTTATGATGAATCCTGAGGTTATGCTTTTTGACGAACCCACATCGGCACTCGATCCCGAGATGGTAGGAGAGGTGCTCGATGTTATGAAAGAGCTTGCCTCGGTAGGTATGACCATGATAGTGGTAACACACGAAATGGGATTTGCCCGCGAGGTTGCGGACAGGGTAGTGTTTATGGATGGCGGGAAAATAGAAGAAGACGGCTCGCCCGAAGAAATCTTCCAGAATCCAAAGAGCGAAAGATTAAAAAGTTTTTTTGCAAAGCTTCTTTAAAAAAGTGTTGCAAAAATGATTTCTTTATGATACAATGCTTTTATATGAGAAAAACTTATGGAGGTGTTTTATAGATGACAAAGCTTCAGATTGCTTTTACAGTTGTTCATGTAGTACTTTCTGTTATTCTGGTATTAGTTGTATTGTTCCAGTCCGGTAAGTCTGCAGGTCTCTCCGGTTCTATCGGTGGCGGTGCAGAAACCTTCTTCGGCAAGAACAAGGCAAATACTCTCGATGGTATATTGGAAAAGGCAACAGGTGTTGTTGCAGTTCTCTTCATCATTACATCCATCGTTCTTGCAATGCTTGCAAAATAAGAAATTACAAAAAACAAACCTCTCAGATTGGTTATCCTTTCTGAGAGGTTTTTTTTAACCGTCGGAGACTCGAACTGAGCACGCTCTGCAAGCGTTAAAAAACATGTCTTTTTGGATTGTCAAGTTTGTAGGGCGTCAGCCCAACTGCACTTTCCGCACCAAAAATCCACAG
>JAZLCB010000045.1:0-2073 GCA_045614005.1 Clostridia bacterium | reverse complement strand
CCATTATAACGGATTTTGAACAAATATGCTCCCTTTTATATTACGTTTTTTGTTTTTTCTGAGCTCTATTTGTTGGACACCCCAACATTTATTATAGAGCCTTTTAATCAAAGATTTTCAATTTTGGGTATTTTCATCTCGACAGTAAACACATTATCATCGGCATAAACCTGACAGCCGTACATATCGCCAAAAACAAGCTGTATTCGCTTGTTTACATTTTTGAGTCCGATGTTCTTGCTCGAGGGCATTTCGCCCGATTTGAGCGAAATATTTGCGTTTTCCACGGTTTCTTTATCTATGCCGGCACTTGTGTTGGATATGCGGAACACCACATTGTCATTTTCTTCAAAAATTTTAATTGTTATATTGCCGTGTGTTTCATTTCTCAGGGATTTTATACCGTGCTTTACGGCATTTTCTATAATGGGCTGCATGGAGAGCTTTACCGTATAGCAATCAAGGATATTTTCATCTATTTCCCATACCGTGTCAAAAAGGTATGTATCTGCAAGCTTCTGGAAGTCGAGGTACTTTCGTGCATAGGTTATTTCGTCGGATATACGCACCATGTAGTGCGATGTGTTGAGCGACTCACAGAGTATGTCCGAAAGCAGAACTATAAGCGATGAATACGGCGAGTTTATGCCGTGTTCTTTGGTAAGCTTCATGCTGAGGGAGTTTAGCGCATTAAACAAGAAGTGCGGATTAAACTGCATCTGCAGAGCTTCTATCTGCATCTGCTTCAGGGCGTAGGCACTTGTGGAGAGCTCCTCCTGAAGCGATGTGTTTTTGGTTCTCATTCCCATAAGGCTGGATATGATAAAGTTGATTTCGTTCTGGCTCTGTGCATCGGGGGCATATTCGCCTTCGCCTATTTCCAAAAGGATTTTGTCGAGCATTGCATACGATTTTGCAGATACGGCAATCGCCAGAATAAGCGAAATTATTATCGTAAGCACAAGGCTTAATACAGAATATACCACAAGGTCTGTGGTGTATCCGTCCGAGTCGACTATAGCCATGTCTATGCGTATTTGATTTATGTTCGAAGATATGCGAAACTTTCCGTTTTCGTGAGAAACGTTGATTTTTTCGCTACCTTCTGCAAAGGTTAATTTGCTTCCTTTTGCAAAGAGGTTGTCGCCATATGAGAAAAAGGGGTTGCCATCCGAGTCGGACAGATGCAAACCTATGTTTTCACTTGTCGGAAGCGAAGACGGGTTGATGTCAAATATTACAAGACCTATAGGTTCGTTGTTTCCAAATATATTGTAGCACATATAAAATCCGCCGTCTTTTGGCAGGAAGTAGTATTGACAATCGGTTTTTCCGTCTTTTTTAAGCCAGATTTCGTCTGCAAACGACTCTGTAAATCCGTTTTTGCCTCGCGAAAGGACATAGTCGCAATTTTTGGAATATATGATAATGGAATTTATTGTGCCCGATATATCGGAGTAGTTGTCTGCCATTTCGTCGAGTACGGGCAGGTTTTTGTAGTAGTAGCCCATGTCCTCAAGACTCTTTGCCGACATAAACGAAGTGAGGGTAGGATCACGAAGCAGAGTAAGATACACACTTTCCGTTTCGCCCACTATGCCCGATACAGCACCCGAAATATTGGAAAAGTTATCTCTGGCACTCATCTCGCTTCGCAGAGAAAGATTCTTGTAATAATATGTAATCATAATGGAGTTGAAGATAAAAAAGGGAATAAGAAACACCGCCAAAAACAGCTTGCAATAGTAGTAAAATACGCTGCTTTTGTCGAAAATGCGGATATTGCTCATAGATTTTCCAAACGGATTTGGCAAAAAGAGTTTCTTTTTCATTTAATTACCGCCAAACTTATTTTTGTATTCAGCCGGAGTCATGCCGTATATCTTCTTGAATTTTTCGTAGAAGTTACCCATGTGGCTGTAGCCCACCATTTCGCATATTTCGTTTACCTTGAGGTCGTCTTGCTTCAAAAACCTTGCGGCATTTTCCATGCGGATTTTTGTGAGCATATCTATAAATTTTTCGTTTGTTGCACGCTTGAAGTATGTAGAAAAGTACGATGGCGACATAAAC
>JAZLCB010000044.1:0-2131 GCA_045614005.1 Clostridia bacterium | reverse complement strand
AATTATAGTTACGGCAATTTTGGTTTTTATCTTTATAATCCTGAAAGTAAAGAGAACTGCATTATCCTTAAAAAAGCCGAAAAAACAGGGAAATATAAAAGAAAATGACACAGCAAAACTTTTGTGTCCGAATTGCAAAATAGGCAAAGAAAGCTATCAGCTCGACAGACTCTCGGAAAGTTGTTCTTACATAGAATGTATGAAGGACGGCAAGTGTAAATTTTATATGCCGGTTTGATAATAAACAAAAGAATTGCAACAAAAAAGCACAGCGAAAGCTGTGCTTTTGTTATGTTCATAATTATTTGTTTTTGCAGTATTCCACACAAAAACGGGAAAACAGCTTTGCCGCTTTTGTCTGTGGGCGGTTTGCCGACCACAGTAGAGATGTGTTGGAGTTGTATGTTGCATCGGTAATTGGCACATATACACAATCGTGATATAGTCGCATATTAAATAGTGCGGTATGTGCCGGCTGTACAAAAACGCCAAGATTACGACTTAGTGCCACCTCCATTGCGTGTGGTGTGTTACCCTCGTATATAACTTTAGGTTCTGTACCAAGCTTTCCAAAAAGTCGTTCGAGCATTCGTCTGCCGGGTTGCCCCTTGGCATATGTAATCATAGGCAGGCTCGCAAGGTCACTCATGGTAACGCTCTCGCAGAGCGCAAGAGGATGAGTATTATTAACTATTGCAACAAGGGCTTTGCCTTTTCTTAACGGTGTAGCACAAAGGTCGTGACGGCTTATGATGTTGGTCGAACCTATGGCAAAATCAAATGTTTTTTCAAGGTCTATGCTCTTTACATCCTCCGCGCCCATATACGAGCGGTGGAGACGTATTTCGGGATGTCTTGTCAAAAATTCACTTATAAGATGCGATGCAAACACATGGGTTGTATCTGCTATGGCAAGCTGAGAGTTTTCCTCCTGCTTAAGCTGATAAAGGCGTTCTTTGCCCTCGTGTGTAAGCTCTGTTATTTTTTCGGCATAGGGCAGATATGCTCTGCCGTAGTCGTTTAGTACAATATTACGGCCTACTCGGTCAAACAGCGGTGTTTCCAACTTCTGCTCCAATCGTTTAAGCGCGTTACTGAGCGCGGGCGCAGATATATTAAGCTGTTTTGCAGCCTGAGTAAGATTGCCTGTTTTTGCTACGGTAACAAAATACAGGAGTGGGTAAAATTCCATATTAATCCCTCCTTATGTTTATTATAACACAAATCGTTAACTTTTGGTTAACTTTTTTGAAAATTTTTGAAATTTTTTTAAATTTATTTGTATGATATATTTAAATTATAAAGAGAGGGGAGTAAATATGAAAGAACTTAAAGAAGAATTGCGTGTTAATCCTGATGGTGTATGCCATCTGTGTACGGAGATTTTTTGTGCGGCAGGCTATCCGCGTGAGAATGCGGAGTTTATAGCCGAGAGCCTTGTTTTTGCGGATATACGCGGTGTTTCTTCGCATGGTGTAGCTCGTATCAAGAGCTATATGGAGCGTGCAACAAAGGAGCATTGGAATGCAGACCCCAAGATTACATACAAACAAAAGGGTGCAATATGCATCGTAGACGGCGATGACGGCTTCGGCTCTATCGTAGGTACTCACGCCATGAAGAAAGCAATAGAAATTGCCAAAGAGCACGGCATAGGCTTCTGCTCGGTACGCAGAAGCGCACACTACGGCATGGCTTCGTATTATCCCATGCTTGCAGCCGAAGAGGGTATGATAGGCTTCAGCTGTACCAACGGTGTGCCCAATCTTGCACATTTCGGTTCGCGCGAGGGTATGCTCGGCACTAATCCGTTTTCTATGGCTGTGCCTGTTAGTGGCGAAGAACCAATGGTGCTCGATGTTGCTTGCTCTGTAACTGCACGAGGAAATATATCCAATTGCAAGCGAGAGGGCAAGGATATACCCTTGGGCTGGGCTATAGATGCCGAGGGCAATCCCACTACCGATGCAGCAAAAGCATTAGTCGGTGCTGTGTTACCGTTTGCAGGTCACAAGGGTTCGGGAATTGCTATCATGGTAGATGTGCTGTGCGGTATTCTCAACCAGGGTGTTACAAGTAAGCATGTTCGTGAGGACAAAACCACAGGCCCTCAGGTTGGACATACCATGAT
>JAZLCB010000043.1:0-4881 GCA_045614005.1 Clostridia bacterium | reverse complement strand
ATAAAATGCGATGGCTTTTTTCCTTATCCCTTTAAGCAGTTGCGTAAGTATCCGAACCCGTTTTGGGTGCGTGTTTTTACGCCACTGCATTGTTAAAATACTCGCAAATGCGTCAGCATTAGCTCCGTTTTTGCCTCGCATCGACGCAAAAAACCTAATGCCGAAAATTTTTAACCAAAATCAAGATAAAATATATTGTTTTTCGAGTCGGCAGGTCGCAGGAATACTGTCGTATTTCAAGACCGTGGGCGA
The DNA here is from genome assembly GCA_045614005.1 of Clostridia bacterium. Taxonomy (GTDB): domain Bacteria; phylum Bacillota; class Clostridia; order UMGS1810; family UMGS1810; genus RGIG8748. The sequence goes on along the minus strand of JAZLCB010000043.1, from coordinate 4,629 downwards.
AGAAAAACGGCTATTTTACTTGATTTTGGCGAGTTTGGATACTGACGCATCTGCTTAACTCGAAAAGTCCTCAATAAGAATATACATATCCTCTCTGTTTGTAAGCTCTATCCCCTGAAGCAAGGTGCTTATATCTTCGCCTGTAAGGTAAAAGGGGTTTATGCTCTCTACAGGGGACATTATCTGTGTACCGTCTGTCTTTTGCGTTATAAGATAGACGGTATCTGTGTTTGGATTGTATTTAAGAATGTATTTTTCGGTAGGGCAGTTTTCCATTGATACAGTTTTTGCTTTTTCTGTATCTGTTTTTGTTGGAGTTTCGGACTCGGTTTCTTGCATATTTACGGGCGGTGCGGGATTGTAGCTGTTATTTTGGTGTACAAATATACCCACACACAAGCATATAAATAAAAAAGAAGATACATACAACAGAATTTTTAATGTTTTTGCCATGTTAATTATCCTTGCTTTTATTTTTTTCTTAGTTTTACCATCAAATTTTAAACTATTCGTAAATTAATTGTAATATAAAATTATTATTTCTGTGCTATAATAGTAGTGGGTAAGTAGAATTATCTCCGGAAAAGAGGAAATTCATATGGACAACCTTGATAAGGTAAGGGCTAGGCAAAAAACCAAGTCCGAAAAAAAGGCAGCCAAAACAGAGCGCGCAGCCAAAAAACAAGTTAAAACTAAATCTGTCGGTACAACCAATACTACAGGTGCACCTTCTTCCGCACCCAAAAAGCGCAGGAGAAGAAAGCGCAGTAAATATTCTTGGATTTTTACTACGCTTAAAGTCATGTTTCTCGTAGCTATTATTGGCGCAGTTGCTGCAGGAGTATACATATACTCCATGATTGATTTCAGCTTTGGTGATGATTTGAGCTCCATGAATCTTAGCATGTCATCAAAGGTGTACTACACCGATGCAAGCGGTAACGCCGTGCAATATTCTCAGTTTGACGGAAGCGAAAAGAGGGTGTGGGTGCCTATAAACAAGATGCCCCCGAACCTCAAAAATGCTTTTGTGGCAATAGAAGACCAGAGATTCTTTAAGCATAGCGGTGTTGACATCAAGCGAACACTCAGCGCAACTATAAATTATCTTGTAAAAGGCGATTCGTCATATGGCGGAAGTACCATAACTCAACAGCTTGTCAAAAACATCACGTCGGATAACGAAAGAACCAAGGATCGTAAAATAAGAGAAATGCTTCGTGCACTTGTTCTTGAAACCAAGATGAGCAAAGAGCAGATTCTCGAAATGTATATGAATACCATATACTTAAGTCAGGGTACAAATGGTGTCGAAGCTGCGGCAAATGTGTATTTTTCCAAAAATGTATCGGAGCTTACTCTTGCTGAGTGTGCCGCCATTGCAGGCATTACACAGTACCCATCCAGATATGACCCCATAACTCAGCCCGAAGCCAATAAACAAAAGCGAAAATTGGTATTGGACAAAATGCTCGAGCTTGATTATATTACAAAGGCAGAGCATAAAGAAGCTATAAACGAAGAACTCAAAATAAACATCGGTAAAACAGGAAATTCAAGGATACAATCCTACTTCCTCGACCATCTTTTCGAGGAACTCCAGAACGATTTGGTGGCAAAAGGTTACACCAAGGAATTTGCCGCAAACATGATATACAACGGTGGTCTCAAGATATACTGTACCGTTGATCCTCATGTACAGTCGGTTATGGAAGATTACTTTGAAAGTGACCCCAGATTTCCCACTTTGGGCGGTTCTACATTGCCACAGGGCGCAATGGTTATAAGCGATCCCAAAACAGGCGAAATCAAAGGTATAGTAGGCGGTAGAGGTGCTAAGGACATAAACCGTGGCTTAAACAGAGCAACACAGTCCAAGAGACAGCCCGGTTCTTCCATAAAGCCCATAGCAGTATATGCCCCTGCAATAGACTTGGGACTTATAACAAAGTCTACTTCGGTAGATGATTCACCGCTTAAAATAGGTGAGTGGACTCCCAAAAATGCAAACGACGACTTCAGAGGATATGTTTCGGTTGAAACAGCGGTAACATATTCGTACAACATTCCTGCAGTAAGAATTCTTGAAGAGGTAGGAGTGGATAGATCGTACGATTATCTTAAGAACAAGCTCCACATGACTTCGCTCATAGACTCCAAGGATAAGGATTATGCTACTTTAGCACTTGGCGGTCTTACAAACGGTGTAACCGTAATGGAGATGAACGGAGCATACAGTGCTTTGGCAAATGGCGGAGAATATATAGAACCCCATGCATATACCAAGGTTTACGATGTGGAAGGCAAGCTCATATTGGACAAAAATCCCAAAAAGGAAAGAGCCTTCAAAAAGTCCACAGCGTATTTGATGAGCAGTATTCTAAAAAATGTTGTTTCCATCGGTACAGGTGCAGGAGCACAGATACCAAACATAGATACCTGCGGTAAGACAGGTACAACCGATAACAATAAGGACCGTTGGTTTGTAGGCTATACACCATACTATTGTGGTTCAGTATGGTTTGGCTACGATAGTCCCAAAGTAATATCCGCAGGCACAAACCCTGCTTTGGTTATCTGGAGAGACATTATGAAAGAGATTCATGATGGGCTCGGTGCCAAATCTTTCTCAAAACCTGCGGAAATTGTGGAAGCCACAGTTTGTCAGCGAACAGGTCACAAGCCGAGCGGTAGTTGCTATGCAGTTACACAGCTTGCTGATTCAAGCTTTGCCAACACTACTTGTACAAGTGAACACGGATATATAGGAACATATCCGTACAAGAGTATAGAAGAGGAAGAGGATGAAGAAGGCGAAGAAAACGGCGAGGGCGGAGAAAACGCTGAGGGTGAAGCTGATTCGAGCGCAGAAGCTCCACCTGCGGAAGCCCCTTCTGTAGAAACTAACGAGTAAACTATATATGAAAAGGAGAATGGAAATGAAAATTATCACAATAAGCAGAGAATTTGGAAGTGGTGGTAGAGAAATCGGAAAGAGACTTGCGGACATACTCGGCTTTGAGTACTATGACCGTGAAATCATTTCCGAAGTTGCCAAGATAGGAAATTTTGATGAAAAGTATGTAGAATATGTCGGTGAAAATGGCTTTGCCTCAGGTTTTCACCTTACATACGGCAGAACACTCTATTATCCTCACGCTCAGTGGGATAACTCCACAAAAATGCTGATTGCCGAGCAGAAGGCACTTACTGCTATTGCAGAGCGCGGCAAGGACTGCATTATAGTTGGCCGTTGTGCCGATGTTGTTCTGGCAGATTACAATCCTTTCAATCTTTTCATACATGCAAGCACCCAGTCCAAGCTTGAGAGATGTAAAGGCCGTATGGAGGGCGATGAACACCTTTCCGATGCTAAGCTTCTTCACAAGATGAAGAAAATAGACAAAAACCGTGCAAAGCACCGCGAAGCAATATCGCATATCAAGTGGGGCAGAAAAGAAGCATATCATCTCTGCGTTAACACCACAGGTATAAACCCCAAGGATATTACTCCTGTTATTGCAGATTATGCAAGGTCGTACTTTGGCAATATACAAAAATAACATATCTCGTAAAGACAGGGATAGCAAAGAATAATTTTTTCATGTTCCCCAAAGGGACTGTAAATTAATTCCGGCGAATTAATTTACAGTCCCTTTTTGTTTGTATTTGTAGGCGAAACTGTTGTTAAAAACGAAATAAAATTAATTTGTAAGACATCTTCATAATAAAAACAAAGGAGGTAACTATGGAACAAGAAAGTATTGTATATATTCCAAAGGTCACATCAGAAACAGTCAAAAACGCTACGAATATTCTTAATACTTATAAGCGTTCAAAGATAAATCTCGAGCGCAGAATTATAGAGAATGAAGAGTGGTGGAAGATGCGCCATTGGAATCTTATACGGCGCAAAGAAAAGTCAGATCCCGAGCCTGCATCGGCGTGGCTTTTTAATAGTATAGCAAACAAGCACGCGGATGTTATGGACAACTTCCCCTCGCCATGCATACTCCCCAGGACAAGGGATGATATCGAAGCGGCAAAATTACTATCCAAGATAATTCCCACAATACTCGAGTACAATGGGTTTGAAGAAACCTATTCCGATGTGTGGTGGTACAAGCTCAAAAACGGAACAGGATGCTATGGCGTATTCTGGAACAGCAGTCTCTACGGAGGTCTTGGCGATGTCGATATAAGACAGCTGGATATACTCAATCTCTTTTGGGAGAGTGGCATCAAGGATATCCAGGAGAGCCGTAATGTATTTTCGGTAGAGCTTGTTGACAAAGAGGTTCTGGAGTGCATGTATCCCGATCTCAAAGGCAAATCACTTTCGGGCGGTATAGATGTAGCTTCGTATCTTTATGATGACAATGTAGATACCGCAAATAAGTGCACCGTTGTAGATTGGTATTATAAGAAAAATCAAGATGGCAGAATAGTACTTCACTACTGCAAATATGTGGGCGAACATGTGCTCTATGCATCCGAAAATGACCCAATCTACGAAAAAAGCGGATACTACAATCACGGCAAATATCCTTTTGTATTTGACCCACTCTTCATAGAGGAGGGAACACCGTGCGGTTTTGGCTATATCGACATAATGAAAGATGTGCAGAT
>JAZLCB010000042.1:0-4192 GCA_045614005.1 Clostridia bacterium | reverse complement strand
AGTAGTTTGCTTTGTCAGGTAGTGACTATGGAGGCTCTTTTGGTAGTTAATGCTTCGCTACTCCTGAATAGGATGTAATATCCGAGAAACAAAAGCATCGCTTGTAAATAAAACGCCTCTTGCTTAAAAGGGGTGTTTTTTGCTTTTATCATTGCAATTTATCTTGAAATGTGTTAGAATTAATATAACGTAATAGGCATCAAAGTATAATCTATAAAATACTGTTAATGCGAAAGGACTTATGCATCATGCAGACAAAATTTGCAGAATTAGCAAAAATCTTTCAGTTAGAAGGGGATATCGTTTCCATCGACCAGATAGGAAATGGAAACGTAAATCAGACATACGATGTTGTTATGTCTCATAACGGTGTGGAGAGCAGATATGTTTTCCAAAAGGTGAATATATTTGTTTTCAAGAATCCAAAGCAGATTATGAAGAACATCGAGGCTATCACAAGTCATATTGCCGATAAGCTCGAGGCTAGTTGCGAGAGCCGCGATTGTGTAATGCACTTTGCCCATAGAGAAAACGGTAAAAACTACTATACCGAGGACCAGGGCTTCTGGCGTATATCGGAGTATGTGCCAAATACTATTACATACAACACCTGCGACGATTTGGAAAAATTGAGGTCTGCAGGTAAGGCATTCGGTCACTTCCAGACACAGCTTTCGGACTTCGATGCAAGCTCTTTGTACGAAACCATACCCAACTTTCACAATACTCGTAGCCGTATAGCCGTATTTATGCGCCATGTTAACGAAGACCCTTGTGGCAGAGCAGATGAAGTCACTGCGGAAATAGAAAAGATTAAGTCATACAAGTCTCTTGCCGTAAGACTCAACGAGCTTATAGACTCTCAGGAGCTTCCTCTTCGTGTTACACACAACGATACCAAGATAAACAATGTTCTCTTCGATGCAACCACAGGCGAAGCAAAGACTGTTATCGATCTTGATACTGTTATGCCCGGTCTTGTTGCGCACGACTTTGGCGATGCGGTTCGTTTCGCTTGCAATGTCGTAGCAGAAGACGAGCCCGACTACTCCAAAGTATCTTTGGATATGGACAAGTTCCGCGCATTTGCCGAGGGCTTCATACCCGAGGTTGCATCATCACTTACTCCTATAGAAATCAAGACTCTTGCACTCGGTGCTTTTGTCATGACAGTAGAGCTTGCAGTTCGCTTCCTGGATGACTATATCACAGGCGACCAGTATTTCAAGACTCTGTATAGAGGTCATAACCTTGTTCGTACTCGTTCTCAGCTTGCTCTTGCTGATGATATGTACGAAAAACTTGGTGCTATGAATGCTATAGTAGCAGAAATAGCAAACATACCATTTTAATAAGCCTTCCCCATGAGGGCGACGCTTGCCGGTGGCAAGTGTTTATCGCCGACCGAACCGAAAGGTGAGACAGGCTCCGTCGCAGACGGTGGTGAGGTGTAGATTGCGTAGCAATCTTCAGAACATGGTATGGTAGAGAGTTTGATTCCAACATGAAAGGAAATTGCCTTATGAAATGTGTACAGACATTTAACGAAATATACAAAAGAGAACCCGATGGAGTGGCTTTTTGCCCATACAGAATTTGCCCTATAGGAGCACATTCTGACCATAATTTTGGCAAGGTAACAGGGCTTGCTATAGATAAGGGCATACACATTGCCTACCGTCCCAAGCAGAATGGTGTAGTAGAGATGTGTTCGCTTCAGTTCAATGGGCGTGCACAGTGGCATATAGATGGCACTCCCAAAACAAAAACAGGAGATTGGGCGGATTATTTGCGTGGTGCTACACTCGCCTTGAAGCGTAAGCATGCACTTACTGTTGGCCTTTGCGGGGTTATAGAGGGTTCACTTCCTATAGGAGGCCTGTCATCTTCAGCGGCTGTAATTCTTTCTTTTTTGTCTGCACTCTGCAAAGTTAACGGAATACGTATGTCCAAGCAGGAGATGATTCTTACTGCTTTGGCAGCAGAGCGAGAGTATGTAGGTGTTTCTTGCGGAACTCTCGATCAGAGTTGTGAGGTTCTTTGCAAAAAAGACCATCTCTTGTATTTGGATACAAAAACAAATGATTATGAACTCATACCCACAAATCCCAATATGAAGCCATACAAAATCGCTATATTCTTTTCGGGTGTGGAGCGTACACTTGTAGGCTCTAAATATAATATGAGAGTAGATGAGTGTTGGAGTGCGGCATATGCTCTTATGGCATACGAAGGCATGGAGTATGGTAAATTCAACGAAGCAAATCTTCGAGCTGTTCCTCGTGATGTATACGATAAACACAAAGATAAGCTTCCTAAGCAATGGCGCAACAGAGCAGAACATTGGTATACCGAGTTTGAACGTGTAGAAAAAGGGGCTTCTGCGTGGAAAATTGGCGACATTGAAGCATATGGTAAACTTTCTTTTGAAAGTGGATATTCCTCAATTCACAATTGGGAAACCGGTTCACCCGAACTTATAGAAATATATGATATAATGACCAAAACAGATGGTATATATGGTGGCAGGTTCTCGGGTGCAGGCTTCAAGGGCTGCTGTATGGCACTTATAGATCCCGCTTTTGAAGAACAGATATTAAAGAATGTAGAGTCTAAGTACCTTGCCAAGTTCCCCGAACTTAAGGGTAAGTATTCCGCACATATCTGCGTGAGTGCCGACGGTGCTACTTTGGGTATATGATTTTAGGCAAAAATATTGTTGATAATATTAGTGAAATATGATAATATAAAGTTGAAAGTATCCAAAATGTGAGGTGTTGTATGTGGAAGAAAGAATCATATATTGGCTGGATTTATCGGATTATGATTTGGAAACCGCTCAAGCAATGCTACAGACAAAGAGATATTTGTATGTAGGATTTATGTGTCATCAGGCTGTGGAAAAGGCTTTTAAGGCTATGTTGTCTTCTAAAGACTGCCAACAGCTACCGCCTAAAATTCATAATCTTATACGTTTGGCAGAACAAAGCAAACTTTTTGATGAAATGTCTGAAAAACATAAAAAAACGCTTTTCATGCTGAATCCCTTAAATATAGAAAGCCGCTATCCGACATACAAAGAAAATTTATTAAAGCAATTGGATGAAGATAAATGCAGTGAAATACTAAATAATACTAAGGAGCTGATTTTATGGATAAAAGAACAGCTTTAGAATATGCAAAGAATTATGCTGATTTAGTAAAAAAAGAAATGAGTCCATTGGCAATAGTTCTTTATGGTTCATATAACGATGGTATTCCAAATGAAAATAGTGATATAGATATTGCTGTTATTTTTGATGGATTTGACGGGGATGTTTTGGAAACTTCAGCAAAACTATATCAATATACTTGCCAAATCAGCACAATTATTGAACCTGTCTTACTTGATGTTGCCAATGATAAGACCGGATTTGTAAGCGATGTTATGTCAAGAGGTCAGCATGTTGCATAAAAAATAGAAATTAACTAAGGCAGGAGAAATCTCTTGCCTTAAATAATGAGGTGTATATATGAAATGTTTAATACTTGCAGCAGGATATGCCACAAGGCTCTATCCTCTTACAGAAAACTTCCCTAAACCGCTTCTTACAGTAGGGGACAAGACCATTCTCGATTGGCTTATAGAAGATATAGACTCCCTTGGTATTGTAAACGAATATGTGGTTATAACCAATCACAAGTTTGCACACCATTTTGATAAGTGGGCATCGGAGTCCAAGCACAATATAACAGTTGTGGACGACGGCACAAGCACAAACGAAACCCGTCTTGGCGCAGTTAAGGATATACAGTTTGCTATAGATAAGCTCAGTATAGACGATGATATGCTCATAATAGCAGGGGATAACCTGCTCGACTTTAGCCTTACAAACTTTATGGAATATGCAAAATCCAAAAAAGCATCTTGCGTAATGCGTTATTACGAGGCTGATGCAGTCCGCCTTACCAAGAGCGGTGTTGCATCTGTGGATGATACCGACCTTATAACAGATATGGAGGAAAAACCTGCAAACCCCAAGTCAAACTGGTGTTGCCCTCCGTTCTATTACTATACAAAAGATGATGCCAAGCTTATAGAAAAAGGCATAAATTCAGGCTGCGGTGTAGATGCACCCGGTAGCTACATTGCATGGCTGTGCAAACAAACCAAAGTATATGCCATGGAAATGCCGGGCAAGAGATATGATAT
>JAZLCB010000041.1:0-1912 GCA_045614005.1 Clostridia bacterium | reverse complement strand
CTTATCCTTGGGGGAACGGCCGGTGTAGATACCTGTCATAACATTAACTGCGCCAAGTTCTGTTACCTGACCTTTTTCGTATCCTTCTAATGCGGGATCTGTTTCTGCGGCAAAAAGTTCTTCGTAAGAAGGATTGTGAACAATCTCTTTTACATCAACAATGCCGTACTTGGTTAAATCGAGCTGTTTCATAATACATACCTCTTTTCTAAAATATTTATATAATTCATTATATACTGTGTTCGTTGAATATTTGAGAAAATTTCCAACTCTCAACTATTCAAATTTTACCGAAATATATTATATCATGAGCCATGTCAAATGTCAATCAGTATATTGCAAAAAGCAACCAACAAAAAGTCGGTTGCTTTTGGTTATTTTTCCCTTGGATAGTCCACAAAACAAAGCGGGTCTTCCATTAACTTTTTACTGCCCTTTTGCCAGAGAGCACGGGCATCTATAAGAAAGCTTTCGGCAGAGAGAACATAACCGTGTTTAAGTTCTGTTCTATCAAGAAGTTCTTCCATTCTGTCATAGCGCTGTGCTATATGTTCTCCACTATCGGTACTAAAATCATGTCGATAAGCATTCTGCAATATAACTTTATCTTCGCAAACAAGTTTGTACGGAACTGTTCGCGTGCGATCTATGCAGTACGGAGGCTCTGCCACCTCCTCTACACCATGCATGGATGTATTACATCTCAAACCACATCCGAGCATGAGGATTTTGCCGTCAAACTGAGGAAGCTTCGTGAAGGGCGAATTCTCCCCTACGGGTGTAAGGTCTTTTTCGTGGTCTGCGATTAATTCGGAAGCATATTTTCCCCATGCACAGCACGAATGTGTGGCATGCATACTGCGGATAACACCATCTACCTTGGTTCTGAAAAATTCCGAAAGATAGCCCACACAGCTTGATGTGACATTTACATCAAAAACGGGACTCTCCATGGTTACGCTGTCAAACGAAAGTGCAGGCACAACAAGAGTACCCTCGCTTCCTAAAAGCTCTGTAAACGCCTTGAAAAAGGCTTCTGCCCCACCATCCATACCTTCAAGTGCTTTGTACGATGAGTGCATAAGTATGGTGTCGCCTGGGCGAATACCAAGCTTTATGAGGTCGCTTTTTAACTTGTCTGCACTATGCTTTGAATCCTCATATACATAATGTCTTACGGCAGAAACAACATTAGCTCCAAGTGTGGGAAGATTGTCCTGCGAATTATATATTTCTGCAATCTCACTATCGGTTAGTCCACTTTTTTCGTCAAGAAGTTTCTTGATGGCTTCTAACGGATAAATACAATTATCCAGAAAGGCTGTTACATCTTCCTTGCCTACTGCATATGTACCGCATGGATGGTAATCGTGTGCGGCATATATTGCGGATATAGGCATATCGTAGAGTCTTTTTACAGCTTTGATATGTTCCTTGGGAAAATTGATATTTGCACCCCAAAGGCCCGAACCGAAAATGCCATAGAGTTGAAGACAATCGCCTGTTATAAGAATGTTTGTACGAGTATCCAAAATGGCGGCACAATCTAATGTATGCCCCGGTATGGCTATTACCTTAAGGACATCCATTATGGTGCATCCGTCGTCGGGATTTAGGCACTTATAATTTGCATGATTTATGTTTATTACATGTGAGCGAGATACTATGCAGGCATCGGGAAATTCACTCATAACATATCTTATACCGCCTGCATGATCCCAATGATTGTGTGATATAAAGACATACTTTATTTCTTCCTTGGAAACACCTATTTTCTCAAGGAAAGGTAAGATATAATCGCTTACATCCGATTCGTAGGTTGCGGTATCAAAGAGCAGCACACCATCGGGTGTTCTTACTGTATATACCGTAGTGAAAATATCATAGTACGGTATTACAAGTTTGTATATAT
>JAZLCB010000040.1:0-2808 GCA_045614005.1 Clostridia bacterium | reverse complement strand
TAAGCCGAAGCTCATCGTTGCGGGCGCATCGGCATATCCGAGAACGATAGATTTTGAAAAGATGGCAGAGATCGCGCACTCCGTCGGAGCGTACTTTATGGTAGATATGGCTCACATCGCAGGACTTGTTGCCGCAGGTGAGCATCCCTCCCCCGTTCCTTACGCTGACGTCGTAACGACCACCACGCACAAGACTCTCCGCGGACCTCGCGGCGGTATGATAATGACCAACGACGAGGAGATCGCCAAGAAGATCAATAAGGCGATATTCCCCGGAATTCAGGGCGGACCTCTCATGCACATTATAGCTTCTAAGGCTGTATGCCTCGGCGAAGCACTTACCGATGATTTCAAGATATATCAGAAGAATATAGTTGCAAACGCCAAGGCTCTTAGCGAAGCACTCATTTCCGAGGGCCTCGACCTTGTTTCGGGCGGTACAGACAACCACCTCATGCTTCTTGACCTTCGCAGCATAGGCCTCACAGGTAAGGAAGCTGAACACAGACTCGACGAAGTTGGTATCACATGCAATAAGAATGCTATTCCTTTTGATCCCGAAAAGCCTTTTGTTACAAGTGGTATCCGTATCGGTACACCTGCAGTAACATCCCGCGGTATGAACACCGAAGATATGAAGGAAATAGCAGCACTTATAGCTCTTACATTAAAAGATTTTGATAACAGTAAGGAAGAAGTTGTAGCGAGAGTTAAGGCTCTTTGTGACAAGTACCCATTATACGAATAATACGGAGGCAATAAATTGAAGCCGCTTGCAGACTATATACGACCAAACACTCTGGACGAAGTTGTAGGGCAGAGTCATATATTGGAAAAGGGCAGACCGATCTATAATATCATTTCTTCTAAGGAAGTTCCCAATATGATATTTTACGGTCCGTCGGGCACAGGTAAGACAACAGTTGCAAACATTTGCGCATCACTTACTTCCAAAAAGCTCTTTAAGCTCAATGCAACCACTGCATCTCTTAAGGATATACGCGAGGTTGCCGCTGCTACAGAGGATATTGAGGGCAGAACATCGGGCGTGCTTTTGTATCTTGATGAAATTCAGAATTTCAACAAAAAGCAACAGCAATCCCTGCTCGAATATATAGAAAACGGCTCAATTACACTTATAGCAAGCACTACAGAAAATCCGTATTTTTATATCTACAATGCCATATTGTCGCGTTGTACCGTAGTTGAATTTAAGCCCGTTAATGCCGAGGATATAGTTCCTGCGTTAAAGCGTGCTGTAAAAATTGCTTCCGACGTGTACACAAAGAATATTACAATAAGCGATGATGTCCTTTTGCAAATTGCAAATAGTGCATACGGCGATGTGCGCAAGGCAATAACCATACTTGAGATGTGTATTAAGTCTTGTATGACACTCGAAAGTGAAGTTGCGGTAGATACCGATACAGTAGTTGCCATTACACAAAAGAGCAGTTTTGCCTTTGATAAAGATGGCGATAATCACTACGATGTCCTTAGTGCATTTCAAAAGTCTATCCGAGGTTCGGATGCCGATGCGGCTATACACTACCTTGCAAGGCTTATAGAGGGTGGCGACCTTATTTCCATATGTCGCAGGCTTCTTGTAATAAGTGCAGAGGATATAGGACTTGCATATCCAAACGCCATTGCCGTAACAAAGGCTTGTGTGGATTCGGCACTTCAGCTTGGTTTTCCCGAAGCGAGGATTCCTCTTGCCGAGGCTGTCATCTTCCTTGCAGGTCTTCCTAAGTCAAATTCGGCAATATGTGCTATAGATGAGGCTCTCTCGGATATCCGTAGCGGCAAAGCAGGAGATATCCCTGCTCACCTTAAAGACGGACACTATTCGGGTGCCCAAAAGCTCGGCAGAGCGATAGGATATAAGTATCCGCACAGTTATCCCAATTCGTATGTAAAACAGCAGTATCTTCCTGATAATTTAAAGGACAAGAAATATTATAATCCCGGTAATAATAAGATGGAAGAGTCTGTAAAAGCATATATGGAAAAAATAAAATCATAAGTTATTTTAATGGAGGTATGTAAAATGAACAAAGAAATTCTGGAAAAAATCAAGAAGGTCGTTACTTCTACCACACAGAAAGCGGTTAAGTTTTCGGGTGATGCTGTGGATTTTACAAAACTCAAAATTAAAATTGCAGATGTTAAATCCAAGCTTGACGATAAGTACATTCAGATAGGCATGGCTGTATATGATGAAAGAGAAGAAAGCGATATAGAGGCTATTTGTCAGGATATTGCTATGCTTCGCGCACAGCTTGAAGAATACAAGACAAGACTCTCCGAGTACAAAAATCAGAAAATCTGTTCTTCGTGCGGAGCTATGTGTGAACTTGAAGACGCGTTTTGTAAAAAATGCGGGGAAAAGTTATGATTTTGTATTGACTTTAAGATGTGATTAGAATATAATGTACTAGTGTTCTTCGGGGCGGGGTGTGATTCCCCACCGGCGGTATAGCCCGCGAGCTGATTTTCAGCAGATTTGGTGAGATTCCAAAGCCGACGGTATAGTCCGGATGATAGAAGACGATATAAGATTTTTATGCCCTGGTGAACTTATGTTTCATCAGGGTATTTTTGTTTGAAAGGTAGGAGATAAATATGAAAACAGATGTAAGAAAGATGACAGCAGTAGCGATGCTCTGTGCCGTAACATATGTGTTTATGATTGCAAGTAAGATTATTCCGGCGGTGGAAGGATTTTTGCAGTTTGATGCCAAGGATGTTGTTATAACAATCGGAGGTTTTATCTATGGACCTCTTTATGCGGTTATAATTTCAGTG
>JAZLCB010000039.1:0-1557 GCA_045614005.1 Clostridia bacterium | reverse complement strand
ACAGAACGACATGGCTACGATCCGACTTCGTCGTGACGGCTTTTACATAGGAAGTGAATATATAGTAACATGGGTATTTGGTCATCTGTTTTCACTCTGCGATGTAGAAAAGTATACAGGCGGTGAAGAAAACGGCAAATGGACCATGCAGGGCTTGCCGTGCTTTCCCAAGGAGTTTTTGTTCGAACTTCGTAAGGATAAGGACAAAAAGGTGGACAGCGGTGTAGAAAAACAGTTTGGCATAATTACCGAGCTTTGCAACAGGGAAGATGTAGATGCCATAGTAAACGCAGGCGATGCTGACCGCGAGGGTGAAATCATCATAAGACTGTGTGTGCGCTATGCGTTAAAGTCTCCCAAAGCACAAAAAAGGCTCTGGCTTCCTGACCAGACTAAAGAAACAATATTGGAAGCTCTCAGCGTAATGGAGGATGACAGCAAGTATGACAACCTTGCAAACGAAGGTCTTGCAAGAACATATATAGACTGGCTCTACGGCGTTAACCTCACAAGGTATGCTACTCTCAAAATGGGTACTCTCATGCGAGTGGGCAGAGTTATTGTGCCTATAGTTAAGGCAATATACGACAGAGACCTTGCTATCCGCAATTTCCAAAAAGATATATACTATGCACTTGTAAGCAAAACCATCATAGATGGTGTAGAATTGGAACTTACAAGCAAGCACAAGTTCGAAAAGAACGATTTTGACCGTGCAAAGCGTTCGTGCGATGTGTTAAATGCCGCACCGGGTATTGTAACCGATGTCAAGTCCAAAAAGGACTCCGTATCACCGGGTAAGCTTTACTCATTATCCAAACTTCAGAATGTACTTGGTAAAAAGTACAAGATGTCCATGGATGAGAGCTTAAAGGTAGTACAGGATTTGTACGAAAAGGGTTATCTGACATACCCAAGAACCAACTCCGAGTACCTTGCAACAGCAGAAAAAGGCAAAATAAAAGAAGTAATAAAGCTTGTGGCGGAAATGGGCTATCCCGTAGAATTCAAGGATAAAAAGACTATTTTTGACGACTCCAAGATAGAATCCCACAGTGCACTTACCCCTACAAGAAAAATACCAAACAAAGATGCCCTTACCGAAAACGAAAGGGTAGTGTATACCACTGTGCTTCGTCGTTTTGTAGCGGTATTTTGTTCCGAAGAGTGTAAGGCGCTTAAAACCGAAATTACAATAGATGCTTCGGGCAAGGAACAGTATACCGTAAAGGGTATGATAATGCAGGAGCCCGGCTGGACTAAGTACGATGAATATACCAAAAAGGACAAAATGCTTCCTCCGCTTAAAAAAGGTGACGAGGTAAAATTAAACTTTGTACCTACCGAAAAGGAAACTTCGCCTCCTAAACATTACACCATAGAAACGCTCAATAACTATCTTAAAAATCCGTTCCGTGAGGATAAGGCAAACGCCGAAAATACGGACGATGCCGATGAGTACAAGGCAATGTTTGAAGGTCTTGAACTCGGCACAGAGGCTACCCGTACAGGTATTATAGGCAATGCACAAAAGAGCAGATACATAGAGCTTAAAAA
>JAZLCB010000038.1:0-4038 GCA_045614005.1 Clostridia bacterium | reverse complement strand
CGCATCCTTTTCGGAAAAATAGTAATCGTAACGAATACATCCATCCTCGTTTCGGATATCGGCCACTATGCCTTCATCCTTAACCCTCTTTATAAAATCTTCCCTTTTGCCGGGAAAACACTTGAAAACAACATAAATAGTATACATTTCTCTTACCTCTCTTAATAATTATATTTCTACAAGATTATCGTGAATCAAATCAAGCTTATCGGCATACAAGTGCGAAACATCCGAAAAGCAAAGACATTTTGGTGCGGTAAATCCATTTTCGTTATTCTTGAATTCAAGTACCGTAACTCCTGTATGTGTATAGCGGAACGAAGCCCACATAATATGAAGCGGTATATGAAGAAGTACCGAAAGCCATGCTCTGGCAAATGCAGAATGGCAGAAAAGAGCGATTTTTTCTTCATTCCTGTGAGTAATGCGGTAAATTCCGTTTTCTTCCTTATAACCGAGTTTTTCAAGGAATTTCTTGCCATTTTCCTCTATATACCTTACAGCCACATCCATTTGGGATTCATTTATGCCTGCACACTCATATGCTCTGTCGTAGGGTAAATCTCTGTTGCCGTTTTCTAAGTAATATGTGTTCTGCACATCGGTAATGGATTTTGGTTTGCCATCGGGAAACGGCGTGAGTCTTTCGTCCTCTATTTCGTGTGTCCACTCTTCTATGTTCATATCGAGTCCGAGAAGTCTGCACGCAGGCTGTGCTGTTTCGATGGCTCTGCCCATTGGCGAAGAGTATATTTTATCTATTTTGGAATCATATATTCTCTTACCTACAGCTTCTGCCTGAAGCACACCTCTTGGTGTAAGTGAATCGGTTTCGTACACGGGGTCTCCGTGACGGACTATGTACAAAAGCATCTGTATCGCCTCCTGCCGATTGATTATTCTATGATAACTGTTTTTGTTTCCTGATTCCAATTTACTGTCTTGCCAAAAATCTCGGCGGCAATTCTTGCAGGAATCATGGTTCTTCCGTTTATGGTTTTGGGAGAAACATCTGTAACTTCATACAGACTTCCGTTTTTATAAATATTTTTATTTCCTATTTGCATTTTAACAACATCGCTACCTCTTGTTGCAGTAACGGTTCGGGTATTGCCGTCCCACTCTACGCCGGCACCTATAGATTCGAAGAGCGCTCTTACGGGAACAAGTGTCTTGCCGTTTGCAATAACAGGCGGTTGGTCAAGACCCGAAAGCTCAGCTCCGTCTACTGTAATCTTTATATTTTCCATTACACTAAATTCAACAGACTTAGAATATATCTTCCCGTTTTGGGCGGTAACATTATATCTCAGAACATGTTTTCCGGGTGCATATTTGGAAAAATCCACAGAACATGAATACGGGATTGAAGATGAATACCCTACCCATACATCATCTATAAAGTAATCCACCTTTTCGCTGTCCGAGCCGTAAATCTGTGCATATACACTAAGCGTATCTGTAGTTTGATAAACAGAAAATCCGTTGTCGCAATTTTGGAAAGCGGTTACATTATCATTGGAGTAACTGCCTTGTATTATGTGTTGCTTTTTTACCTGTGTGTTGTAAAAATCTTTCATAGAAGAATGGTTTTTCAATGAATAGTCATTGTTTTCGCCATAAACGAAAGAATCAAAATAGCCTATCATCTTTATCTGAGGATATCTCATCGGCAGGTAATTTATAATTTTTGCTATTCTGTTATTTGCCCAAGCCTCGGAATACTCACCTGTGCTTATGGTGTGGCCTGTTGCACCTGATTCAAAAATCATAATCGGCTTTCTGTCGCCAAAGGTTTTTATGATTTCGTCCATCATAAGTACGGGCTGTGCACTATCGGATGCATAAAACATAACATCATCTATTTTTTCTCTAAAAGTCAATGCAGGAGTATCGGCAAACTGTTTTTTGCAATAGAGCGAAACACCTACCCAATCTACATATTCATCACCGGGATAATAATCGGTAAAATTGCAATCCCATGAAGAAACAAAATTTATACCGTATACCATAGCAACATGTGGTGCTTTGGAACGGATGATACCCGATACTGTTCTGAAAGCCTGCTTATAATCCTCAGCAGATGGTTTAACATCCCATGCATTTACTTCGCCTGCAAAGCGGAAATACATAGGAACATCGGGGTATTTGGCAAGAATATCGGCAAAGCTCGAAACAGCCGAGGAAGACATATTGATCATGCCTATATCCGAAGCAGAATTTGCACTCATGTTATAGGCGATTTCTACGGCTTTGCCATCTCTCTGTGCTTCCTTTAAAAAGTTTTCGTAGTAGAGATTAAAATCATCGCCATGAGTATGATATATAAGTATCATAGATTCGTTTGAAAGAACACTTCTCGTTGGCGAATCGAATGCTATACCGCTGAGTACTCCTATTTCGGGTTCGTTTTTAGCACCGAAATAAGCTTGCTTGTTGTAAGTATTTTTATATAGGCTAAGCTCTGTCTTAAACTGCTTGGATTTTGCCTTGGATATCCTTACTGCATCTGTAAAGCCAAGATACTCATTGGATTCTATTGCTCTTTCATACCACAGAGCAGCGTTTTCATAATCTCCGAGTTTTTCGTATGCTTCTGCTATGATATAGGTTTTTGCAGCAGTTACTTCGTGTATATCTCTATCCTTTGGTGCAGAAGAAAATATATTGTACTGCCTTGTTGCAGCATCTATAATTCCTCTGTTGTCCCCCGACGCTACTGCAGCATCAAGCTCCGTCTGTATATCAAAAAATGCCTTTGGAAAATTGTATGCACAGCAAATCTGTGCCGATGTTATGATAAATGCCAATGCCAAAACCAAAACCTTTTTTATCACTATCTGTTCCCCCTTAATCTGAATATAATTATTTATTAAAAACTTATTTATTTTAGCTGTAAATCGTACAAGCTACTACAAAAATTGTAACACAGTACCCTAAAAATGTCAACTTACGCAAACCCCAACGAAAGCTTGGAATACACAAAAAATAAGCCTTGCAGAAATTCTGCAAGGCTTATTTAATATAAATCTATTATGCTCTGTCGTCGTACATCTTCATCTGTTCTGCTATGTCATCAAATGTGTTGCAATGACCATTCTGTACATACAGATAAGATGTTGTCATACCGCTTATGAGGCAGTTTTCTACATCGAGTTCTGCAAGAAGACCTGCACAGAAACCGGAGTTGAAGTTATCTCCGCCACCTGTTGTCTTCTTGGGCTTTTCGCATACGATACCCTGTACTTCTATCTCGCCGCCGTCATATACAGCTGCAGAGCTGTCTACGGGATGAATGATAACTGTACCGATTCCCGAATATTCCTTGATGGCTCTTGCTGTAGGAAGTGAACCGGGATACTCGCCCTCGCTTAATACCGAATGCATAACCATAGCTTCACTCTTGTTTAAGCCGAGGTATGTGGGTGCATATTTGCTGTAACCACCAAAGAGCTTTAATGCAGCTTTTATTTCTTCGGGTCTGCGCTTTGCACAGTCTGCTATGTCTATGTATATCTTTCTGTTCTTGTTGGGATCGAGCTTGGGCATGATAACTTCAAGAACTTTTTCGTATATTTCGTGGAAGTGAACGAGGTAGCTCCAGTTAACAAGTGTGATGATATCTGCCTTGTTAAAGTATGCTACGATTTCGTCTATGCTTATTCTTTCGATAAGGTCGCTCCACTTAAGCTGGCTTATCTTTTCGATATCGCTCATTATAATCTTGCCATCTTCGAACTCAAAAAGATAAGAATAACCGGGCTCACCTATTGTAACTGTTTCGCAGTTGGGATTGAGCTTGAATGCGGGATGGGGTTCGGGATAACCGAGAGCACCTATGCAAGCACACTTAACGCCCATGTTTGCAAGACCATTTACATAGTGAGGTCCGCAACCGCCGAAATCTGTGTTCTGGAACACAAGCTCTACATTACCGCTTCTGCCTGCAAGAGAAGAAATCTTTTCGCCGAAATCTGCTATTGTGGGATAAAAAGTACAGTTCTTTTCATCGGCACGAGTCTTTACTGCGTGAATAAG
>JAZLCB010000037.1:0-9425 GCA_045614005.1 Clostridia bacterium | reverse complement strand
CAAGGCAAGCTTGCCATGGGCTTTACAACAGACATAACTGTAGATGATAACAGATATTACGGCCTCCTTCTTGCAAACAGTATCTATGGTTCGGGCGCACATTCCCGTCTTTTTAATACCGTAAGAGAGGAAATGAGTCTTTGTTATTATGCTTCTTCCATGCTCGATAAATTCCGTGCGGTTATGCTTGTAAGCTCGGGTATAGAATTTTCAAATTACGAAAAGGCAAAAACCGAAATTGAAAAACAGCTTGCCAATATTGCAAATGGAGATTTTACCGACGAGGAATTAAATGTTGCAAAGAGCTTTATAATAAATTCGTATCTTTCTTACAAAGACAGTGCCTACGCCATGAAAGAGTATTATCGTTCTCAGTGCTTCTGCAGCAATAAAGATTCTATAGACGAAGCGGTAGAAAAAGTAAGTAAGCTTGGCAGAGAAGATGTAATAAATGCCCTTTCCGATATTAAACTAAATACAGTATACTTCCTCAAAGGAAAGGAGGCGTAAGCATGAAATACACCAAAATAGAAAATTCAAAATTAAAAGAAGTTATGTACATCGGTGAGCACGAAAGTGGCCTTGGTGTGTTTGTCATCCCCAAAAAGGGATGTGTTAAGAAGTACGCCACCTTTGCTACTAAGTTTGGTTCTGTAAATAACAAATTTGTTCCTATAGACTCCGAAGAGGTGTGCGCAATACCCGATGGTGTTGCACATTTTCTCGAACACAAGATGTTTGAACAAAGTGACGGCACAAACGCTTTTGATAACTTTGCCAAATATGGCGCAAATGCCAATGCCTATACTTCGTTTACTCACACAAACTATCTGTTTTCGTGTACAGATAATTTTATGCAGAGCTTTGAACATTTGCTCTCTTATGTTCAGGACCCGTATTTTACTGCCGAAAATGTAGAAAAAGAGCAGGGCATAATAGGTCAGGAAATCCGTATGTACGATGACGACGGACAATGGATAGTTATGTTTAATCTTTTAAAGGCACTTTATCATGTAAACCCTGTTCGTATAGATATTGCAGGCACGGTGGAAAGCATTGCACAGATAGATAAAGATGTGCTTTATAACTGCTACAATTCTTTCTACAATCCGTCAAATATGGTTGTATGTGTTGTCGGAGATGTTGACCATGAGGAAGTTTTTGCTACGGTAGACAAGGTTATTTCCAAAGAGCGTGCTTCCAAAGTTGTAGAATGTATTTTTGAAGAAGAGCCCGAGTCTGTATGCACAAAATATATCGAGGCAAAAGCAAGCGTTTCGCTTCCGCTTTTTAATATAGGCTTTAAGGATAATTATCTTAAAGAGGGCGACGAGGTTTTAAAAAGAGAAATCGCTGTAGAAATCATATCGCGTGTTCTCTTTGGCAGAAGCAGTAAGCTCTATACCTCAATGTACGAGGAGGGTCTTATCAACGAAAACTTCGGCACAGACAATTCGACAGAATCCGAATTTGCTTGTG
Organism: Clostridia bacterium; assembly: GCA_045614005.1. Lineage (GTDB taxonomy): Bacteria > Bacillota > Clostridia > UMGS1810 > UMGS1810 > RGIG8748. Next base: position 7,946 of record JAZLCB010000037.1, on the reverse strand, counting down.
CAGTGGTTGTAGGCGAGAGCGAAAAGCCCATGGAAGTTAAGGACAGAATAATGCAGAAGATAGCAGAAATTCACAAAGATGGTTTTTGCAAAGACGAATTCGAAAGAGTAAGAAAAGCTTTTTACGGCTCTTACCTCCGAGGATTCAACAATGTGGAAACTATCGGAAACATCGTAACTCGCTATATTCTTGGCGGTATCAATATTTTTAGCTTCACCGATGTTTTTGAAGATGTAACTTTGGAATATGTCACAGAGGTCTTCAAGGAAATTTATACCGAAGAAAACATGGCTATGAGTGTAGTTTACCCCGCATAGCATTAACGAAAGGACTTGAATTATGACACAACCCTACATTTCTTTTCCTAATTTGAATCTTACATTCAATATTGACAGAGTTGCTTTTACCATAGGCGGTAAAGAAGTATACTGGTATGGAATTATAATAGCCGTAGGTTTTTTGCTTGCTGTTGCATGCGGACTCTGCCTTGCCAAAAAATATGGTATGAAACAGGATACAGTAATAGACATAGTTATCATCGCAGCACCTGTTTCCGTAATATGTGCCAGACTATACTATGTTGCATTCAACTGGGATTTCTACGGCAAACATCCCGAAGAGATAATCCGTATATGGAACGGTGGAATTGCAATATACGGAGCTGTAATTGCCGCAATAATAGTTGCTGCTGTATATTGTAAGATAAAAAAAGAAAACTTTGGTTTATTTTGTGATATAGGCTCTGTAGGACTTCTTATAGGCCAGAGCATAGGCAGATGGGGCAACTTTGTAAATCAGGAGGCATATGGTGTCAATACCGATTTGCCCTGGGCTATGACAGGCAGCAGTATAAAAAGAGATTTGTTAGAAATGATGATAGATGGAAAAGCAGTTGATGCTACACTTCCTGTACATCCTACATTTCTCTATGAGTCGCTTTGGAATTTGGTTTTCCTTATTGCATTTTTGCTTCTGTTCAAAAAGCGTAAATATGACGGACAGATATTTGCAGGCTATCTTATAAGCTATGGTGTGGGAAGATTCTTTATAGAGGGACTTCGTACAGACAGCTTGTATATAGGCGGTATCAGAGTATCTCAGCTTGTGGCGGTATTGTGTGTAGTTGCGGGTGCAGTACTCATGATAGTTAATTTACGAAAGAAGGACCGCAAAGTAACCCTTCCTGTAGGTGAAGAAATTAAAGCGGAAACAGAATCAGTTGATGATGAAACAAAACAAGAAAATTCTTAAAAACTATTGAGATTCAGCTATCTCTGTGGTATTATAAATAAAGAAATTTTTAAGTGAGGTGAGATTAAATGGACGCCGGAGGCAGTAACAGTACCAATTATGTCTTGTGTAATCGGATTACGCTTTGTTTGTGTGCGTCTGTTTGTCGCGCATAGCACTATAAAATATATCTGATTGCACGGCGGCTTTATGGGCATTTTGCTTGTTTTGCCGCTTTTGTAATTGTGTACCATGCTTCTTCCTATACAAAAACAAGGAGGAATTAATATGGACGAAAACAGAAAAATCGAAGAAAGACTTTATGAACTGCTTACAAAAAAGCACTTTGCAAGACTAAAAGAAATTCTTGCAGAAATGAATCCTGCCGATATTGCACTTTTTATGTCGGAGCTTAAAGATGATGAACTTGTTATAGCATTCCGAATTACACCCAAGGATCTGGCGGCAGATACCTTTGTAGAAATGGACAGCGACAGACAGCAGGAACTTATCCATAACTTTACGGACAAAGAGCTCAAAGAGGTTATGGACGAAATCTATGTAGATGATGCGGTAGACATTATAGAAGAGATGCCAGCAAATGTTGTTAAGCGTATTTTGCGCGCGGCAGATGCCGATATGCGCAAGAGCATAAATATGATTTTGCAGTACCCTGACGATAGCGCAGGAAGCATCATGACTACGGAGTATGTAACTCTTAAAAAGACTATGACCGTAGACGAGGCTATAGCCCATATAAGACAAATAGGACTTGATAAGGAGACAGTATATACCTGTTATGTTACAGAAAACAACAAGCTCATAGGACTTGTTACAGTTAAGGATTTGCTTCTTGCAAAGGGCGAAGATGCCATAGAAGATATCATGGAGGACAACCCCATATATGTCGTTACGACCGAAGATAAGGAAGCTGTGGCATATGCCTTTGACAAATACAATTTCATGGCTTTCCCTGTAGTGGACGAGGAGAAGCGCATGGTTGGTATTGTAACCTTCGACGATGCTATTGATGTCTTGCAGGATGAGGCGACAGAGGATATAGAAAAGATGGCGGCTATCGTGCCCAACGACAGATCGTATATGCGTACAGGTGTGTTCGAAACATGGAAAAAGCGTATACCGTGGCTTATACTTCTTATGCTTCTGGCAACTTTTACGGGAATGATAATGTCTGTGTTTGAAAATGCACTTAAGGCGCAGATTATCCTTACTTCGTTTATACCCATGATTATGAATACCGCAGGTAATTCCGGCTCTCAGGCATCGGTTACAATAATTCACGGACTATCCGTAGGCGAGATTGAATACCGCGATACTCTGAGGGTAGTGTGGAAGGAAATTCGAGTGGCAGTTTTGTGCGGTATTACGCTTAGTGTTACTATGTTTTTAAAGTGTATTTTGCTCGATAGACTTTCGATAAGTGTATCAGCCGTTATAGCGCTTACACTTATATTTGCTGTGGCATTTGCCAAAATCATAGGATGTCTTTTGCCTATAGGAGCAAAACGCATAGGTTTTGACCCTGCCGTTATGGCAAGTCCGTTTATAACAACTATTGTAGATGCGCTTTCACTTCTTGTTTACTTTAGTGTGGCAGGAATGGTTTTGGATATATAAGGTGATTTAATGTTAAAAAAATATGTGGGCGACAAGGCTTTTTACAAGATGTTTCTTGTAGTTGCCGTGCCTGTCATACTTCAAAATTTCATAACAAACCTTGTAAATATGATAGATAATGTCATGGTAGGATCTCTCGGAACAGAAGAGGTATCTGCCGTTGCCATTATCAATCAGCTTATGTTTGTGTTTAACCTGGCTATCTTTGGTGCTGTAAGCGGTGCAGGTATATTTACATCGCAGTTTTTTGGCAAAAACGATGATGAAGGCATCCGCTACACCATACGCTACAAAGCTGTAGTCAGTCTTGGACTTCTCGTTGTTGCCATACTGGCTTTTACCTTGGGCGGAAGATTTCTTATAAGATTATATCTGCACGACGGAAGCTATGATTGCAACAAAGAGCTTGCAATGCAGTACGCTTCAAAGTACCTTCGCATAATGATAGTAGGCCTTATACCGTATTGTATAAATCAGGTTTATGCAAGTACACTCAGGGAAACAGGTGCAACCTTTGTGCCTATGCTTGCAGGTGTGGTTGCTATTGCATGCAATACCATACTCAATTTTCTGCTTATTTTCGGTATCGGTATTTTCCCAAAACTCGGTGTTGAGGGTGCTGCGTATGCAACCGTAATATCCAGATTTATCGAAGCAGGCTTTGTTTTTATATATGTGCGTACGAGTGTAAAGAAGCACACATACTTCAAGGATTCTTTAAAGCCGCTCTATATACCGCTTAGCGTGGTAAAAACATTTTTAAAAAAAGGAATACCGCTTCTTTGCAATGAGATTATGTGGTCTGCAGGTATGTCGTTTCTTACTATGTGCTACAGTAGCTACGGTCTTGCAATAGTGGCGGCATGCAGTATATCGTCTACAGCAATTAATCTTTTAAATATTACATTCCGTTCCTTGGGAATTGCCACAGGTATAATAATTGGCAAGGACCTTGGTGCAAATGAATTTGATAAAGCGGTAGACAATGTACATAAACTAAATGCTTTTGCACTTTTTATAAGTGTTATTATAGGTGTTATATCATTCTTCGTGGCAGACTATGTGCCCTATCTGTACAATGTCTCGCCAGAGTCCGAACAGTGGGCTGTATATTTTGTAAAAGCTTCTGCGGTTTTTATGCCCTTCCTTTGCTACGAAAACTCTTCGTATTTCGTGCTCAGGGCAGGTGGCAGAATCTTTTTGACCTCGCTATTTGATGGTATTTTTGTACTTTTCTTCTGCGGTGGTCTTGCCTTTACTTTAAAGGGCATTGCTCCCGTGAGCATTACATATGTTGCCGTTGAGGCAACCAATATTTTAAAAGCGGCAATGGGCTTTACATTTTTAAAGCGAAAGCTCTGGGTTCGCAATCTTGTAGGAGGCAGTAACGATGAACAAAATAGCAAATGAATGTAAAATCTGTGCCGAGGATTTGATTAAAAAAGCAAACCTCAAAAAAGGCGATATAGTGGTTATAGGTTGTTCCACAAGCGAAGTGCTTGGAAGTAAGTGGGGTACAAATTCCAGTCCTGATACAGCCAAGATACTTTTTGAAAGTATATACGAAGTATTTGAAAAAGAGGGAATATACCTTGCTGCACAGTGCTGTGAGCATCTTAATCGTGCTATCATAACAGAGCGCGATGCTGTTCCTGATGCCGAAATCGTTAATGTAGTACCTCAGCCCAAGGCAGGCGGTTCTTTTGCTACAGAGGCGTACAAACACTTTAAAAACCCTGTAGCCATAGAGGAAATAAAAGCGGACGCAGGCATGGATATAGGATCTACTCTTATAGGTATGCATCTTAAGAGAGTTGCCGTTCCCGTAAAGCTTGAACTTAGTACCATCGGCATGGCAAATGTCACCGCTGCAAGAACAAGACCAAAGTTTATAGGTGGTATAAGAGCACAGTATGATGATTCTCTTATAGGATGACACTATTTTCTTGACATTTAATGCATATTTTTGTAAAATAAACTAGTATAAATAACATATTTGGAGGACTTTTGTATGCTTACCAAAGCACCAAAGGGAACATCGGATATTCTGCCCGAGGTTTCTTATAAATGGCAGTATGTAGAAAATATTATAAAAAAGCTTTGTGCCGATTTTGGAGTTAAAGAAATCCGCACACCCGTATTTGAACATACAGAGCTTTTTTCTCGCGGAGTGGGCGATACCACAGATGTTGTAGAAAAGGAAATGTACACCTTCAACGATAAGGGTGGCAGAAGCATTACCCTAAGACCCGAAGGTACAGCAGGAGCTGTAAGAAGCTTTATAGAAAACGGACTTTTCAATAATCCTCAGCCTACCAAGCTCTACTACGGTATCAGTTGTTACCGTTACGAGAAGCCACAGGCAGGAAGAATGAGAGAGTTTCATCAGTTTGGCGTAGAGTACTTCGGTACACAGCACTACAGTGCCGATGCCGAAATTATAGAGCTTGCACTCATGCTTTTCCACAGACTCGGCATCAAGGATATAACCCTTCGTATAAACAGCATAGGCTGTCCCAAATGCCGAAAAGCATACAACGATAAGCTCAAGGAATTCTTATCGCAGAATTATGATAATCTCTGCGAAACATGTCAGGGCAGATTCGAACGCAATCCTATGCGTATTATAGATTGTAAATCGCCTGTATGTAAGGAAATCATAAAGGACGCCCCCAGACTTATAGATTATCTTTGCGATGAATGTGCAGGGCATTTTTCGTCTGTAAGAGCATCGCTTACAAACATGGGTATAGAGTACACCATAGACCCCGATATAGTAAGAGGTCTTGATTATTACACCAAGACAGTATTTGAAATAACAGCCGATATTGCAAGCTCCAACACTACAATATGTGGCGGTGGCAGATATGATGGTCTCGTAGGTGAGCTTGGCGGTCCCGAAACACCGGGTTGCGGTTTTGCAATAGGTATGGAAAGACTTCTCCTGTGCCTTGATAGTCAGAATATACAGATAGAAGACGATTCCAAGATGCAGATATTTGTAGGAAGCATCGGCGACGAGAGCGCTTTCTTTGCACAGCGCCTTGTACACGAATTAAGACTTCTCGGCATAAGCGCCGATTACGACAAACTCTCGCGTAGCGTTAAAGCACAGATGAAGCAGGCAAATAAGCTTGGATGCAAGTATTCCGTAATAATAGGGGATAATGAAATTGCAGATGGCAAAATAATGCTTAAGGATATGGCTCTCGGTGAGTCCAAGGAAGTAAGCCTTACAGCAGAAGCTATAGCACAAAATATACAATAAACACACGGAGGCAATACAATGTTTGAAAAGATAACTGATTTTAAAAGAACCGATAAGTGCGGTAACCTCACAACAGAGGATATCGGCAGAGAAGTCATTGTTATGGGCTTTGCCGATCAGGTAAGAGACCTCGGCGGACTTATCTTTATAAACTTAAGAGATATTTCGGGCATAATTCAGCTTGTTTTTGACACAGAGAACAAAGAACTCTGCGAAAAGGCTGCTAAAGTAAGAAGTGAATATGTCCTTGCAGCTAAGGGTGTTGTATCAAGACGCTCTTCTGTAAACAAGAACATGAAAACAGGCGAACTTGAAATCTCGGTATCCGAGCTTCGTATACTCGACTCCAGCCTTACACCTCCGTTCTATATTGTAGAGAACAGCGATGTTAAGGAAGAACTTCGTCTTAAATATCGTTACCTCGATTTAAGAAGACCCGATATGCAGAGAAGAATGATATTAAGAAGCAAGGTTGCAAAAATCGTTCGTAACTTCTACGACGAAAACGGCTTCCTCGAAATAGAAACACCCATGCTCCAGAAGAGCACACCCGAGGGTGCAAGAGATTACCTCGTACCCAGCCGAGTACACAACGGCAAGTTCTATGCGCTTCCTCAGTCTCCTCAGCTTTACAAACAGCTTCTTATGATATCCGGTATGGACAGATACTACCAGATAGTTAAGTGCTTCCGCGATGAAGATTTAAGAGCAGACCGTCAGCCCGAATTTACACAGATAGATATCGAAATGTCTTTTGTAGATATGGACGATGTTATCTCCGTAAACGAACAGCTCATGGCAAGAATCTTCAAGGAAATAAAGGGTATAGACCTTCAGCTTCCTTTCCCGAGAATGCTCTACAAGGATGCCATGGATCGCTTCGGTTGCGATAAGCCCGATACAAGATTCGGTCTTGAACTTAAGAACATAACAGATTGTGTAAAGAACTGTGAGTTTAAGGTGTTTACCGATGTTATTGCAAATGGCGGTAGCGTTCGTGCTATAAATGCCGAAAACCTTGGAGAACAGCTTACAAGAAAGAAGATAGATGCTCTCGGCGAATTTGTAAAGACATACAGAGCAAAAGCACTTGCATGGATTAAGGTTAATCCCGACGGTATACAGTCGCCTATAGCTAAGTTCCTTTCCGAAGACGAAATGAATGCTATCTTAAAGACAACAAATGCTAAGGAAAATGATGTTATCTTCATCATTGCCGATAAGGACGATATAGTGTATGCATCACTTGGTGCTCTCCGTCTTGAAATAGGCAAGAACTATGGCCTCATAGACGAAAACAAATACAACTTCCTTTGGGTTACAGACTTCCCGCTTCTTGAATTTGACGAGGAAGAAAACAGATATGTTGCAAAGCATCATCCCTTTACTTCACCCAAGGACGAAGATATTGAGCTTCTTGATACCGCACCCGAAAAGGTAAATGCCAAGGCATACGATATCATATTAAATGGTGTTGAATTAGGTGGCGGTAGTATAAGAATATACAACTCCGAACTTCAGGAAAAGATGTTCAGCGTGCTCGGCTTCAGCAAAGAAGATGCATGGGCAAGATTTGGATTCCTTATGGAAGCATTAAAGTACGGTACACCTCCTCACGGCGGTATGGCATACGGCTTTGACAGAATGATAATGCTCATAGATGGTTGCGAATCCATAAGAGACGTTATAGCATTCCCCAAGGTTCAGAACGCTTCCGAACTTATGAGTGGTGCTCCCGATGTTGTTGAAGTTAAACAGCTTGACGAGCTTGGTATAGGAATAGTAAAAATCGAAGAATAATTTATAAGAA
>JAZLCB010000036.1:0-4950 GCA_045614005.1 Clostridia bacterium | reverse complement strand
AAATATACATTCACGACTGCGACGACAGAGATATGCTTGTAAATATAGGCACACTTCCGTCCGGAGGTGAATGTGAGATAAATAAACTCGCATACGAAGCGGACCTTCTGGTAGCAGAGGGATTTATAGAACCACATCTTTTTGCAGGCTTTTCGGGCGGACGTAAGAGTGTACTTCCGGGTATAGCAGGCAGAAGAACCGTACTTGCAAATCATTGTTCAGAGTTTATAGCACATCCCAGTGCACGTACAGGTATACTTGCAGATAACCCCATACATAAAGATATGCTCTGGGCGGCAAAAAGTGCAAAACTGAAATATATAGTAAACGTTGTTTTAAATGCCGATAAAAAGGTTATATATGCTACTGCCGGTGATACTGAAGCAGCACACAAAAAGGGCACAGATTTTCTGTATTCATGGTGTGGTGCCAAAGCTGTAATGTCAGATGTTGTTATATCTACCAACGGCGGATATCCGCTCGATCAGAATGTGTATCAGGCAGTTAAGGGAATGACTCCCGCAGAGGCTACGGTAAATAAGGGCGGCGTTATAATAATGTTGTCGTCTTCGCTTGACGGAACCGGCGGTGATCATTTTTATCATCAGCTTGCCGATGAAAAGGATATATCCAAAACCATGGATTCATTCTTAAGTCGCGGCAGAAATGACACACTTCCCGATCAGTGGCAAAGTCAGATACTTGTAAGAATTCTTATGCATGCAAGCGTTATATATGTCTCCGAGATGGATGATGCCATGGTTACCGATATGCACATGATTCCGGCACATTCCATAGAGGAAGCTCTTTGCAAAGCAAAACAAATTCTCGGAAAAGAGGATGTAAAGATAACTGCAATTCCCGATGGTATAGCAGTTATGGTAACAAAATAACACATCTTGCTGAGTTTTAGTAAAGATATATGAGGTGTTTTTGTGTATTTAAAAAGTATTAAAATGCAGGGATTCAAATCCTTTGCAGACAAAATTGATTTAGAGTTCGGACAGGGCATAACTGCCATAGTCGGACCAAACGGAAGCGGTAAGAGTAATGTATCCGATGCTATCCGTTGGGTACTTGGCGAGCAGAGTGCCAAGAGCCTTCGCGGAAGCAGGATGGAAGATGTCATCTTTGCAGGTACTCAGAAGCGAAGCCCGCTCGGATTTGCACAGGTTTCGATTATTCTGGACAATTCCGACGAAATGTTCAATGTAGACCAGAAAGAACTCAAGGTAACAAGACGTGTTACCCGTAGCGGAGATAGTGACTATTATATAAACGACACGCCCTGCAGACTTAAGGATGTTCATGAGCTTTTCATGGATACAGGCCTTGGTAAGGAGGGTTATTCCGTTATAGGTCAGGGTAAGATTGACCAGATACTTTCGTCCAAAGCCGATGAAAGAAGACACATCTTTGAAGAAGCTTCCGGTATAACCAAGTATAAGTACCGTAAGCAGGAATCCGAAAAGAAGCTTCTGCAGACAGAAGAAAACCTTATCCGTATAAAGGATATTCTTGTAAACCTCGAAGAAAGAGTAGAGCCACTTCGTCTTCAGTCCGAAAAGGCAAAGAAGTATCTTGACCTTCGTGAAGTTCTCAAGGTCCTTGATATCAATATTGCAATACGAAATATTGACAAGCACAAACAAAACCTCGAAGAAGGCAAGAAAAAGTTTACCGATACATACAATCAGCTCACCGACGAAAAACTTCGTCTTGACCTCATAAGTGAGCAGATAAGCGCAAAAACCGATCAGCTCAGCGAGGTTAACGAGGAGATAAACAAGCTCAAAGAGCAGAGCTTTGCTCTTGAAAAAGAAAACGAAAACATCCGCGGTAAGATAGAAATTCTTAAAAACGACATCAAAAACAACTCCGAAAATGCTATGCGTTGGGAGTCGGATGCCAAGATTATAGAAGAAAAGATAAATCTTTCCGATGTAAGTATAAAAAACAGCGAGCAGGCTATTAAAGAAGCCGAAGAGAAAAAGCAGATTCTTGAAGAAAAGCTTGCCGTATGCGATAACAAGATTGCCGAGTACGATGCAAAAATTGCAGAAAAAACTTCGGAAGCAGAAAAATACAAGTCCGAAATCGTTGCCATGCTCAGCGAAAATTCTGCTTTAAAGGCAAAAATATCAGGTCTTGACCTTCTCTTTAAGAATTTTGATGAGCGTAAAGCCGCCCTTGATGATGAACTTAAAGAAAAGAGCGAGTCAAAAGCAGAAAATGAAAATCAGCTTAAAGAGATAGAAGAAAAGTCCAAGGAAAATCTTAACACCAAAAACAAGGCTCTTTCCGATATGGAAGAGCTTAAGAAGGATTATTTCGCAGCAAGAGACGAGCTCGAAAAATCCAAGGAAATGCAGAACACCAAGGTTACAGAGCTTAATAACAAGCTCTCCCGTATAAGCCTTTTGCAGGATTTGGAAAAGGATATGGACGGTTATTCCAAGGGTGTTAAAAATGTCCTTTCCGAAAATATAAAAGGTGTTCATGGACTTGTCTCCAAGCTTCTTACAGTAGAGGACAAGTATGTAACCGCAATGGAAATTGCCCTTGGCAATATGGTTCAGAATATCGTTGTAGAGGACGAAAGCTGTGCCAAAAAGTGCATAGAAGTATTAAAGCACTCCAAAGGCGGAAGAGCTACTTTTCTCCCCATATCATCCGTTAAGGGCGATGTGCTCAAGCATCCTCCCAAGGATGAAAAAGGATATGTCGGTCTTGCTCACGAGCTTTTAAACTATGACGACAAGTATGCAGATATCTTTGCAAGCCTTCTCGGAAGATGCGTAGTTGTTGACAATATAGACAATGCCGTAGAGATGGCAAAGAATAATTCTTATAAATTCAAAATTGTTACCTTAGACGGACAGCTTATAAATGCGGGCGGTTCAATCACAGGCGGTAGCTTCAATAAGAATCAGAGCCTTCTCGGCCGTTCCAAGGAGATAGAACGTCTTACCGAGGAAACAAAAAAGCTTCAGGAAATCGTAGATGATAACGATGAATGTATAGCAGAACTCAAGCACGAAATAGACAAAATGGCAGACACCAAGGCTAAGCTTGAAGAAATATTAAATTCGTGCGAAAGGGAAAAGGTTCGTTTAGACGCACAGCGTGCCAATACAAATCGTATTATAGACGAGCTTAATCATTCTATTTCTGTTATAACAAACGAAAACGGTGAAATCTTAAAGAGCATATCCGATGTTGAAAAAGAAGAAGTTTCCATAAAGGAAAAAATCGCTTCAAACGAGAAAACTATCATAACACACAGAGAAACAGCCGACAAATTCAGCTATGAAGCAGAGCAGATTGTAAACGAGCGCGATGCTTTCCAGGAGAGCATCTTGACCGATAGAATAAGTCTTAACACCATAGATAAGGATATAGAAGCAGCACATGCAGCTATATTCTCCACTACCGCAAATAAGACTTCGCTCGCTATGGAACTCTCTGCCAAGAAGAACGATATTTCCAATATCGAAGCACACAACGAAAGACTTGGCGAGGAAATAAAGAAGTTCGAGGGCAACATAGTTACAAACATAGAAATAATGGACGAAATAGCCAAGAAGATACTCGAAACACAAAAAGGCTATGAGGACGATGCCAACAAGTTAAAAGGCATACAGAACTCCCTTAAAGAGCAGAACGAAACTATCTACCTGCTTCAGGGTGAGGTTGCGCGTATTGAGGCTAAGAATGCCAAGCTTGAGTCCGATGTGGAAGCTGTAATAAACCGTCTGTGGGATGAATACGAGCTTACCTACAATTCAGGCCTTGAGTACAAAAAGGCAGACTTTGATATGAACGAGGCACAAAGAGAGGCATCTTCGCTCAGAAGCCAGATTAAGGGTCTTGGTAATATCAACATAGATGCCATAGAAGAGTACAAGGAAGTTAAAGAAAAGTTTGATTTCCTGAGCACTCAAAAGGCGGACCTTGACGAAACCAAGGAAAAACTCGAAGATATAATAAAAGAAATGCAGAAGATAATGATAGATAAATTCGTAGAGAATTTTGAAATCATTAAAGAAAAGTTCAATACCGTGTTCCATGAGCTTTTCGGCGGTGGCGCAGGCAGACTTACTCTAACCGACCCCGATAATGTTTTAGAAAGCGGAATCGAAATTGAGGTACAGCCTCCGGGCAAGAAACTTCAGAACATGATGGTTCTTTCGGGTGGCGAAAAGGCACTTTCCGCTATTGCGCTTCTGTTTGCCGTACTTGAGGTAAGACCCACACCGTTCTGTATACTCGACGAGGTAGAAGCCGCACTCGACGATAGCAATGTATATCGTTTTGCAGATTATATAGGCAGATATTCCAAGAAGACTCAGTTTATAGTGGTAACTCACCGTAGAGGAACAATGGAATCTGCAGATATTATGTATGGTATAACCATGCAGGAAAAGGGTGTATCAAAGCTTCTTAAACTCAAGTTTGAAGATTTGGAGGAATATAAATAATGGCATTTTTTGATAAATGGAAAAAGGCAAAAAACGAAGAAACACAGATAGAAACTCCTGAGCAGACTTCAGCCGAGGTTGAAACTGAAGTTCAAACCGAAGTTGAGAGCACCGTAGAAGAACCAAAAAAAGAAGGCTTCTTTGCCAAACTCAAAAGAGGTCTTGGCAAAACAAGAGAAGCTCTTAACGATAAGCTCGACAGCGTTCTCAGTGCATTCAAAAAGATAGATGAAGAGCTTTTTGAAGAACTCGAAGAAGCTCTCATTCTTGCCGATGTAGGTATGGATACTTCTATGTACATCATAGAAGAATTAAGAAAAAAGGTAAAAGAGAAAAAACTTACCGAATCCGAACAGTTAAAGGCTGAAATAGCAGAAATCATTGCCGATATTTTAAGCGAAAACGATAACAGCATGAACCTTACCACAACACCATCTGTAATCATGGTAATAGGTGTTAACGGTGTTGG
>JAZLCB010000035.1:0-2917 GCA_045614005.1 Clostridia bacterium | reverse complement strand
GGCATGGATAAGTACTATATGAAAACCGTATTCAAGGATAACGGCATACCCGTACTCGACTGCAAGTGCTTTACTGCAAAGGAATTTAACGAAAATACTGATGCGGTAATGTCTGCTATAGAAGACAAAATCCCCTACCCTGTAATAGTAAAGCCCGTAAACTTGGGCTCGAGTGTAGGTATATCCAAGGCAGATGACAGAGATGCACTTCTTGATGCACTTCAGAACGCATTTAACTTTGCAAGCAAAGTCCTTGTGGAAAAAGCCGTACAGAACTTAAAGGAAATAAACTGTTCCGTGCTCGGTGATGTTGATTATGCAGAGGCGAGCGAATGTGAAGAGCCCGTGAGCAGTGGTGACATTCTGGGTTATGACGAAAAATACATCAACAAGGGCGGTTCAAAGGGTATGGCAAGCCTTAAGCGTAAGATACCTGCCGACATAACCGACGAGCAGAGAGATACCATCCGCAAGATGGCTGTAGATGCCTTTAAGTGCCTTGGTTGCAACGGCATAGTACGAATCGACTTTATGATAGATACCGTATCGGGCGAAATATACTTAAACGAAATAAACACAATACCCGGTTCACTCTCGTTCTACCTTTGGGAGCCTCTCGGAGTTAAATATCCCGAGCTTCTTGACAGAATGATAGAGCTTGGTATAAAGCGCCACAGAGAAAGCGAAGAAATATCCTACGCATTTGATACAAACGTGCTCGAAGGAATAAGTTTTGGAGGCACAAAAGGTGCTAAGGGAAGTAAAATGTAATTTATGATTTTTTTGACAGTCTTGCAAATGCAAGGCTGTCTTTTTTTATTTGCGTAGGCGAAATCCGTATTAAAAACAGAGTAAAATAATCTTGAAGATGTCTTATTTTAAAAATTTAAGGCATACGGGGTTCAATTCTCGTGTGCTTAAAAGGAGGAATTTATTTGGAATACAAACGAGCCATGCCTGTCCTTAGCAGCGAAGCTTCCGAGGACTCTGCCCTACTTCTTGGCTACATAGAAGATATAAAAGCGGAAACCGCCGTAAGGATAAGTGCATTGGAAATTCTTGTGGAAATTCTCAAAGACAAAGTCTCATATACGGAGGTGAGCACATGACAAAAGAAAGCATCATAGAATGTGCTGACAGACTAAGGCCAAACATTGTAAAAGCCGAGGATAAAAATCACTGGGTTGATGTAGTGGAAAACCTCATACTTTGCCATATGACACAGCATGGTGAATTCGTACCCGAAATATCGGAAGCTGAGCTTCTTCTTGGCGATGAATACAGCGATATGTACGCGTACTATGTTGTTGCAATGATAGACCTTGCAAATGGGGATATTGCCATGTACAACAACAGCTGCAGCTTTTTTAACGACATGTTTATGGATTGGAAGAAAAAGTGGCGTAGAGAAAATGTCCCTCCAAAGGACACAAAGGTGGTGAGCTGATGCTTCCTGTTATGCGATACAGAAACACCGAGTCACGATATGTCATAACCACATTCGGAGGTTTAAACACAAGCTTTTCGCAGAGCGTAAATGAACTTACTGAGGCTAAGAATATGTCGTCTGAGATTTTTCCTGCACTTTGCAGTGCACAAAAAATCGAATCCGTGCAAAGTACAGACAACATAATCTGCACCGCAGGTTTTTTTGACAAGCTGTACACAGTAGAGAGAACCGATGCGCCATCGGGGAGCGTGTACTTAAAAAGTGAAGGTGTCGACAAAGAGATAGCCACCTTTGAAAATCCGAGCGAAAACCACATCATAGAGTTTTTAAAGGACAGCGCGCTAATTATCCCCGAAAATGTTATTTATCATATAAAAGATGATAAGCTTCAAAAGGGAAATGTGTCCGTCACAAGCACAGAAGCTCTGTGTAAGGAACGTTTCAAAGAGCAATCAGGTACAGACAAAAGTATGCCTATGCCGTACAACACGTGGTACAGCGCAGAGCTTAAGCACAACAGCATTACCGGCATGAGCGCAAACTACAGTGTGTCATCTACATCATACAAATTTTATCACCTTTCACTCCCAAATGACTTTGAAAAAGGCGATGTAGTAACAATAAAAATGGAAGTAAAGCCTACCGATGTGGATAAAGACAGCGCATACTACGACTATCTCGAAAAAATGGCAAACGGCATTAGTGTCAAAATTAAAGAAGTGGTAAAAACAAGGCACGCTACACCCAACGGCACAATAAGCGAGATAACCGCCCTCACCTTTGACGACTATGCCATAGATATGGGCGGTTATGATGATGTTGTTGTGCTCGATGTCACTGTGGAAAAATCCATTCCAGAATTTATCGACATATGCTCCTACGAAAACAGAATGTGGGGCATTACCAAGGATGAGCTTTGCGCATCAAAGCTCGGTGATGCTTCGGAGTGGAATGATTTTACCGTAGACAGCTACGGAACTCTGCCCTCGTCTTCGTTTGCTACGGGAGTAGAAAGCGACGGAAGCTTTACTGCGGTAACGGCTTACAACGGCAATGTACTCGCCTTTAAAGAGGATTGCATCTACAAGGTATACGGAAACGAGCCAAACGAATACAGCCTTACCCGAATAAACTGCCCGGGTGTAAAAAAGGGTTGTCACACTTCTCTTGCAACGGTAAACGGCGCACTCTACTATATGTCAAAGGGTGGTATATATTGCTTCAATGGTTCGAGTGCCGTACACATAGGCGTAAACCTCGATATGTCGGGCTTAAGTTCAGGCTCGGCATCGGGTGATGAACGCTTTTACTACATTAATATGTACTCGGATACCAAGAATCTTCTGTATATATTTGATACTCTTCGCGGTGTTTGGCACATAACCGATTGTCCGCCTGATTTAAAGACTATTGTTCCCACAGACGGAAAGATAGCTTTTGTATGCGAAAAAGAAATCATGCAAAAAT
>JAZLCB010000034.1:0-2542 GCA_045614005.1 Clostridia bacterium | reverse complement strand
TTCATATCCTTAAACGGTACAAGAAGGCTTACAGATACTTTGGGGAGCGGTACGAGTTTAAGCACAGCCTGAGTAATGATACACAGTGTACCCTCCGAACCTACAACCAAATCCTTGAGGCTGTAACCGGAACTATTTTTTGCCACCTTGCCGCCGAGCACAAGAATTTCACCGTTTGGCATTACCACGGTAAGTTCTCTTACGTAATCTCTGGTAACACCATATTTTACCGCTCTCATACCACCTGCATTTGTAGAGATGTTGCCACCTATTGTAGCGGATTTTTCGCCCGGGTCAGGCGGATAAAGAAAGTCATTTTCCTCTGCAAAAGCAGCAAGTTCCATAAGAAGAACACCGGGCTGAACGGTAACTGTCATATTGTTTGTATCAAGCTCCAATATCTTATTCATCTGTGTGGTTTCAAGAAGTATACCACCCTCAACGGGAACAGCAGCACCAACGAGTCCCGTACCGCTTCCGCGTACGGTAACCGGTATAGTCTTTTCCCATGCGAGCTTCATAATGGCAGATACTTCCTCGGTGGAGTGTACCCGAACCAAAACATCGGGCATCTTTTCAATTCCGCCAAGTTCATCATGAGCATAATCAGGATTTATTGCATCACCGACAAAGACATTTTCCTCACCGACAATTTCAATCAAGAGAAGAATATCCTGAGAATCAGGCTTATTATACATTGGCTGTGCCCTCCTTTATCTTTTCTATAAGCTGAGGTACGATTTCATTAACATCGCCCACAACAGCATAATGTGCCACATCAAATATCGGTGCGGATTTGTCGGAGTTTATTGCCACAATACATTCCGAAGATTTCATACCTGCGGCAAACTGAACAGCACCCGAAATTCCAAGACAGATGATAAGCTTAGCGTTTACAGTTCTTCCGGAAAGTCCTATCTGTCTTTTGGCATCATACAGATTAGCTTCAACCAGAGGACGACTGCAAGCAACTACGCCGCCTAAAAGATCGGCAAGTTCCTGTGCCATGTTTCGCATACTTTCGGACATGGCACCTCTTCCGACTGCAACTATTACATCGGACTCGGATATATCTATATCCTTGGGCTTATTTATGGAATTAAGAACCTGTATGTTAGATTTAAGCTTATCTTCCGATATGACCATATTAACAATTTCGGCACTTAAGCCGGCTACCGGCTGGGGCTCCTGAAATACCTTGTAACGTACTGTGCAAAACTGCGGTCTTGTATCGGGCGAGATAATCTGAGCCATGATATTGCCACCAAATGCAGGTCGTATCTGAACAAGATCGGTATTTTCTTTCATTTCCAAAACGGTGCAATCTGCAGTAAGTCCTGCTCTGCATCTTGCCGCAACTCGGGGAGCAAGCTGTCTACCGAGATTGGTAGCACCAACTAATATAGAGGAAGGCTTTACCTTGTCTATAAAATCACAAAAAGCCGCTGTGTACGGTTCTATACAGAAGTTTTTGAAAGCAATGTCATCGTATACAAAGATCTTGTCGATACCATAGCTTTGAAGCTTTTCCAGTCCGCTTCCAAAATTATGTCCGATAACCAGTGCATAAACGGGGTGTTTTGTAACCTTTGAAAGTTCTTTTGCCTTGCCGCAAAGTTCATATGTAACGCGATGAATTTCGCCTTCGCAGTGGTCTACGTATACACAAATTCCATTCCAAAGGGATTTGTCTACGCTGATTTTTACTTCCTCAACATATTCAATCATTCCCCCACTCTTTTTTGTACAGAGTTTGCACATTTTGCAAGCGGAAGATATATCAAGTTTGCCTTCTTCATAGGATATTGCACCAAAAGGGCATACTTCTATGATTTCCTTAGCCTTTTCCTCAGTAACGAGGTTCTGATTTATAATAAGTTTTCCCATTTAGCGCACCTCCTATATTACCTTTCTGTCTTTAAGAAGCTTATAAAGGCTCTCGGACTGTTCCTGCGAACTTCCTGTTATTATGCACTTTTCGCTATTCTTTTCGGGCGGGAAGATACGTTCAACCTGTGTAGCAGAGCCGGAAAGACCGTAGTTATCGGGGTTTTTGTCTATACAATCATCAAACGTAATAAACTTAACCATATCATCGGCAAGAGTCTGCTTTACCTTAAAAGAAGGAAGTCTTGGCGAGTTGATATCGCCGTCCACCGAAATAAGACATGGCAGATTAACAGATAACTTTACGTTCTTTTCATCCAAAGAAGCGTTTAATATAATTTTGCCATCCGAAACTTCTTCTGCAGAAAAGACATTAGCTACATTCGGAATGCCTAAGAACTCTGAAACCTCTGCGCCAACCTGGGCTGTATCACCATCGGTTGTTTGTTTACCGCATATTATGATATCAAAATTACCCATACTTTTTATACCCTGAGATATAGTATAAGCAGTAGCAAGAACGTCTGCACCTGCAAACTTGCGGTCGGTAATAACGGTTCCGCCGTTTGCTCCCATACAAATTGCCTCATTAATGATTTCCTTTGCCTGAGGAGGACCCATAGTAATTGTGTCTACTCTACCGCCGTATTTTTCC
>JAZLCB010000033.1:0-1521 GCA_045614005.1 Clostridia bacterium | reverse complement strand
ATGAAATCAAACTCGGTACAGACTTTACTGATGTTCCTGCAGACCATTGGGCAGCAGGCGAAATACACTATTTAAGAAACATAGGTGTTATAAACGGAACAACAGAAACAACCTACAGTCCCGATGCAAGCGTTACCAGAGAGCAGTTCTTAAAGCTCATTATAGAAGCATTTAAGATCGGCACTTCCAATGCAACATCTGCATTTAGCGATGCATCACCCGAAGCATGGTACACACCCTATATTGTAAGCGGTGTGGAAAAGGGCATCGTAAACGGCAAAAGCGAAAGCGTGTTTGGTGTGGGCGAATCCATCACCAGACAGGATGCTTGTGTAATGATAGACAGAGCACTTTCCTTAAGCAAGGAAACAAACGAATCCTTAAGCTTTAAGGATGCACAGGACATAGCCGATTATGCAAAAGCTTCCGTAGCGGCACTTTCGAGCTATGGAGTGGTAAACGGAGTCGGTGCAAATGAGTTTAATCCGGGTGGATTATGTACAAGAGCACAGGCGGCAAAGATAATTGCAAATATGCTTAGTGTTTGCAATTCTCTTGGAATAGGGAGGTAAAAAAACATGCGAAAGATTTTAGCATATATCTTAACACTTGCTATTTTATCAGGGCTTTTTATCATGCCTGCTAATGCAAGTGCAAAAGAGGGTGTATATGAGCTTTCCGAAGCAGAGAGGGTGCTTATAGGCCTTGGTGTTGTTGACGAAGCTTCCTACAACCCCGATGCACTCTTAAGCAGAGCAGAATTTGCGTCTGTTATATCCGAGCTTTGCAATTTTATACCCGATAACAGAGCGTATCTTAACAATATGGAATCTTCCTTTGGAAGTGACAACAAGGATGAACTTATCACCTCCACAGGCGAAAAGGTTTTTGATGATGTAGACAGCACCATGAAGGAGTACGAGGCTATAAACGCAATGTATGCAAGAGGCTACATGAACGGTATAAACTCAAAGCTCTTCGGACCCTACTACGACATAACCGCATCCGAGGTTATAAAGGTGCTTATATCCATGCTCGGACGCGACTACTTTGCACGCTACGAGGGCGGATACCCTGCAGGCTACATGTCTGTTGCCCGTAAGATTAAGCTTACAAACGGTGTAGCGCTTAATGCTACAGATTTTGTAACCATGCGAGATGCACTCACACTCATTTACAATGCATTTGATGTAAAAGTGTATGAGCTTTCGGGAATGGACGGCGAAGGCGGTGCACAATATACCGAAAGCGAAGAAACCTTCCTTAACTATTGTGCAGATATCTATACAGTAGAAGGCAATGTAACCGATAACGGTATAACCACCTATTACGGTAAGTCCAATGTAGGCGAAGACAAGGTAGTAATCGGCGGAGTTACCATGTATATAGCAAATGCCGATTATGTAAGAGGCTACCTCGGAAGAGATGTCCTTGCATACTACACCAAAGACGACGCAGACAAAAAACACCTCCTGTATGCCGAAGAGTACGAAAAGAATTCCGTAACCTTTGCTTCAGAGG
>JAZLCB010000032.1:0-7084 GCA_045614005.1 Clostridia bacterium | reverse complement strand
TTATCTTTTCCATGTAGGACTCGCGTGTGTATCTGCGGTTCATGGTGTCTAAAACCCTGTTATTTCCTGCCTGTATGGGAAGGTGAAGCTGTTTGCAGATTTTGTCCTCGCGTGCCATGGTGTCTATGAGCTTGTCCGATATATCCTTGGGGTGGCTTGTCATAAAACGCACTCTCTCTATACCGTCTACCTTGCATACCATGGTAAGAAGGTCTGCAAAATCTATATCTTCACTAAGGTCATTGCCGTAGGAATTTACATTCTGACCAAGTAGCGTTACTTCCTTTGCACCGTTTTGAGCCACTAAGCGAACTTCGTTTAAGATATCCTCTTTGTCACGGCTGCGCTCTCTGCCACGGACATAAGGAACTATGCAGTACGAGCAGAAGTTGTTGCAACCGTACATAACAGACACCCATGCAGACGGACTCTCGGCTCTTTTTTGGGGGAGTCCCTCTGCTATTGCACCGTCCGAATCTACAACATCAAAAACTCTCTTGTTTTCGGTAATAACTGCCGAGAGTATCTGCGGGAATCTGTAGAGCGAATGTGTGCCGAATACTATGTCTATGTGTTTATACTTTTTGCGGATTTCTTCCTTTACGCTTTCCTGTTGCATCATGCAACCGCACACCGCAAGGATAACATGAGGTTTTCTTGCCTTAAGATGCTTTAGTGCACCCAGATTTCCGTACACTTTGAGCTCGGCATTTTCCCTTACGGCACAGGTGTTGTATATTATAAAGTCGGCATCCTCCTTGCTGTCTGTCGGGGTGTAGCCCATGTCGACAAGCATACCCATGATGGTTTCGGAGTCGCTGACATTCTGCTGACAGCCGTAGGTCTCCACAAAGGCTTTAAGGCATTTATTCTCGTTTAAAGAGCGTACATATGCCATGATGTCTTTTTGCCTTAAAATTTCTTCGGGAGCAATAACCTTTTTTTCTCTCATCTGAATTAGTCCTTTGTTATTTCTTTTCTTCCGCCCATATAAGGTACGAGTACATCAGGAATAGTAACACTTCCGTCTTCGTTCTGGAAGTTTTCAAGAATTGCAGCAACGGTTCTGCCGATAGCAACACCGCTTCCGTTTAATGTATGAACATACTGTGCCTTATCCTTGGGGGAGTTCTTGTATTTGATGTTTGCTCTTCTTGCCTGGAAGTCCTCAAAGTTGGAGCAGGAAGAAATTTCAACATATCTGTTGTAGCTGGGCATCCATACTTCGATATCGTACTTCTTTGCAGCGGTAAAGCCGAGGTCGCCAACGCAGATAGCTACTACTCTGTAGGGTATCTTAAGAAGCTGAAGTACCTTTTCTGCATCTCTTGTGAGCTTTTCGAGTTCTTCGTAGGAATCTTCGGGCTTTGTAAACTTAACAAGCTCAACTTTGTTGAACTGGTGCTGTCTTATAAGACCTCTTGTATCCTTACCTGCACTACCTGCTTCTGCTCTGAAGCATGCGGAATAAGCAACGTGCTTTATGGGGAGCTTGTCGCCTTCTAAGATATCATCTCTGTACATGTTTGTAACAGGTACTTCTGCTGTGGGGATAAGGAAGTAATCTGTGTTTGCTACCTTGAATGCATCTTCTTCAAACTTAGGAAGCTGACCTGTACCAACCATACTTCTTCTGTGAACCATGTAGGGAGGGAAGATTTCCTTGTAGCCACTCTCTTCGGTATGTGTGTCAAGATAGAAGTTTATTACAGCTCTCTCTAATCTTGCGCCAAGACCCTTGTAGAATGTAAATCTTGTACCTGTAACCTTACCTGCTGTGGGAGCGTCTATAATGTCAAGACCAGCACCTACATCCCAATGTGCCTTGGGCTCAAATGTAAACTCTGTGGGTTCTAAGAACTTTCTTACTTCCACATTGTCGTCGTCTGTGTCACCATCGGGAACTTCGGGGTTGGGAAGATTGGGGATAGTGAGCATCTTAGCGTTTAATTCTTCTTCGATTGCTCTTACCTTTTCGTCCATTTCCTTGATTTTGTCCGAAAGCTCTTTCATCTGCGCAAAAACAGGAGCTACATCTTCGCCTGCTTTCTTCATGGCAGGGATTTTTTTGCTCACTTCGTTCTGCTGGCTCTTTAAGCCTTCTACTTCAAATATGATTTCTCTCTTTTTTGCATCGAGTTCAAGGATGCCGTCTATATCTACAACTTCCTTTCTTCTTGCAAGGGCTTTCTTTACCATTTCGGTTTCTGTTCTTATAAGTCTGATATCTAACATTTTTCGTCACTCTCCTATTATTGTATCGTATACATGTTTTTGCGCTTTTGTAAGTGTGTACTCATTAATACTTTCTATTTTTTGAACTGCTTCTTCTTTTTGCCCTGCAACGAGAATGGTATATGCTTCAACAAGAGTTCTTGTTACCTCGCTGTCTCCACCGTAGGAAGAAAGTGCCATCTCATTTTCAAGAGCAAGCTGAGTGTTTGTTTCTTTAAGAGCTTTGTTTTCTTTTTCCATTTCTGCAATCATTTCGTTTAGTCTGTTGTTCTCCGTAGCGAGGTCGGAAAGACTCTTTCTTATTCCTGCAGTTTCTTTTTGCACTTTGTTAAGCTCTCTGTCGTTACTGCTTTGTGTGAGTCCTGCAAAAACGATGAGTATAAGTGCAAACGAAAACAAAATTGCTCCGTAAATCCAGATAAATTTTGTGTTTTGCTTCATGTGTTGTCTCCTTTGTCCAAATTTTTTGAACATATTCTAAAAGCCAAAAATTTGCGTTTTACGGCGTTTTTATGTTCTGAGGTAAAACTACCTTGGTATCCTCGTAAAAACTCAATACAGAGGACGGGTTTTCAGGGGTTTATTTCGCAAAATTTTATGTTTTATTTCGCGTTTTGTTTTTATTTTTTGGAAGAGAGTTTTTTAATTATTTTGTCCAATTCTTCCATAGAATAATACTCAACCTTTACTGTACCCTTGTTTCCTTTGTCAATTATTTTGACATTTGCACCAAGAAGTGCCGATACCTCTTTTTCAATTTGGTCAAAAGCGAGCTTTTTGTTTAAGTTTACTTTTTTGGGTTGTTTCTTGACCGGCTTTTCCTTTATGATTTCCTCGGTTGCTCTTACGCTCAGATCCTCGTCTGCAACTCTTTTTGCAATTACTGCCTGCTTTTTCTTATCGCACGAGAGGATTACCTTGGCATGTCCGAAGGATATCTTGCCTTCCTCAAGAAGCTTAAGTGCGCTCTTTTCGAGACTGAGAATTCTTAGTGCGTTTGCAACAGAGCTTCGGCTCTTGCCCATCTTCTGTGCGATTTCCTCTTGTGTAAGCGAGTAATCGTCCATGAGCTTTTTGTAGCCGAGTGCCTCTTCAACTGCGTTTAAGTCCTGTCGTTGAAGGTTCTCTATAAGCGCTATTTCCTGAGTTTTGAGGTCATCTAAATCCATTACTATAGCAGGGATTTTCTTAAGCCCTGCCTTTTTGGAAGCGCGCCATCTTCTCTCTCCGGCTACTATCGTATAGAATCCGTTTTCGGCTTTCTTTACGATAATGGGAGTTATAACACCATGCTCTCTTATGGAGTCCGCAAGCTCTGTTAGCGCCTCGTCATCAAAGTCCTTTCGGGGCTGAGCGCGGTTTGGCTCTACCTCGGAAATCTTTAAAGACTGTACCGAGCCTTCCTCGGCTTTGGCGGTAGGCGGTGCTATAATTTCTTCGGCTTTGGTTTCGCCAAAGAGTGCATCAAGGCCTCTTCCAAGTCCTTTCTTTGCCATTATGTATCACCTCTTTTGTTTGCCTTTATAACCTCTGCGGCAAGATTCATGTATGAAGTGCTTCCCTTGGAGGATTTGTCGTATATGTTAATCGGCTGACCGAAGCTTGGTGCTTCGCTCAGGCGCACATTACGCGGAATTACTGATTTGTAGAGCTTTTGACCGTAGTATTTTTTTACTTCTCTTGCCACCTGCGAAGAAAGGTTTGTCCTTGTATCGTACATGGTAAGAAGCACACCCTCGAGTTCCAAGTCGGGATTAAATGCGGTCTTTATCTTCTTGATTGTGTTTGTAAGCTGACTTAATCCCTCGAGTGCGTAGTATTCGCACTGTATGGGAATGATGATACTGTCTGCACAAACAAATGAATTTAATGTAAGAAGTCCGAGCGACGGCGGACAATCTACTATTATGTAGTCGTAGCTGTCCTTTATCTTGGCAATGGCATCCTTTAGGAGATATTCGCGTCTGTTTTCTGCAACGAGTTCTATCTCTGCGCCCGCAAGATTTATGTTTGAAGGACAAAGGCTTAAGTTGTGGTAATCTGTTTCTACAACCACAGATGCCATATCCTCGCCGTTAATTATAACATCATAAACGCTCTTTTCTATATTCTCTTTCATTATGCCGACACCGCTTGAAGCATTGCCCTGTGGGTCTGTGTCTACAAGGAGCACCTTTTTGCCGTAAGCGGCAAGACAAGAGGAAAGATTTACGCTTGTTGTGGTTTTGCCGACACCGCCCTTCTGGTTGGCAACGGCTATACATTTGCCCATGTTTTCACCTCTTTATACCTATATATTTATTAATAATCCCATTGTACCACAGCTTTTGAGATTTTTAAATACCTTTTTGCAAATTTTTTCACTTTTTTGTTCCACGTGGAACAAAAATAATAAGTTTTTACAAAAAAGATAAGTCGTATGTTCCACGTGGAACAAACGACTTATCAGGAAAAGAGGATTTGAAACAGGGCGTAAAAAAACCACAGACCGCTTATAGGCACTTATTAACATTTCGAAGTGCTGAATATAAAACAACAATTATATCTATGTAGAAATATGCAAAACCCACAAGAAGGATACCGTCATCTGAAACACTCCTTCTTTTTGCGGTCTGGGCTCTTTTTGCAAGCGTTGCACGCGCGGAAAAAAGGGATGCAGAACGTGTGAACTGAAACCATGCGAGGCTTGCATCACATGGGCGAGCCCGAAGCTGTATATAGATACAGCGAGAGGTGAAGTTCGCACGGAGTAAAAAGAAACATTTACAGGAAAAAGCACAGCTTTTTCCAACATATAAATCCTTAAACACACAAGAAGGATACCGTCATCTGAAACAATCCTTCTTTTTGCGGTCTGCGCTCTTTTTGCAAGCGTTACTTTGTTATTCTTATGGTGCATTCATAGTAATTGTCTGTTTCTTCTTTCTTTTCGCTTGCTTCTATTCCTTTATCATTCATAAGGCTTATAGCCTTTGTTATAGTCTTAAAGAAAACCCTTACATCGCTTATAGACTTTATCACCTTTTCGGTGGGTTTTTCGTCTATGCCTTTTTTGATTATCCTGTCTACAAGCTCGTCTGCCTGCTTTACACCAAGGTTCAAATCCGCAATGCGCCTTGCCGCATAAACCTGTTCGGACTCCGAGGACAATCTGAGAAGCGCTCTTGCGTGCCTTTCGGTAAGGTTAAAATCCCTCACTATCTCCCTTACAGACTGCGGGAGCTTAAGAAGTCTTATCTTGTTAGCTATAGCTCCCTGACTCTTTCCGAGCCTTTTGGCAAGCTCGTCCTGTGTTATAAAACACATTTCAAGAAGCTGTCTGTAAGCTACCGCTTCTTCCATAAATGTGAGGTTCTCTCTCTGGATATTTTCCATAAGAGCAACTATGGCACTGTCATCATCGGACATATCCATAATTATTGCAGGTATCTTTAAGTTGCCTGCAAGAGCTGCGGCACGAAGACGCCTTTCCCCTGCCACAAGCTCATATGTACCATCGTTTTTCCTACGAACCGTAACAGGCTGCAAAACTCCGTATCTTCGTATGGAATCCGAAAGCTCCCTTATGGAATCATGGCTGAAAAACTTCCTTGGCTGATTGGGGTTTGGTATCACAAGGTGTATGGGGAGCTGTACAATGCTACTTGTGCCCGATGCGGGCATACCGTCGCTTCCTGTAAGCTGAACCTTCATCTTCGTAAGTAAATTCATATCTTTCCTCCGTTCGTGGTTTCTGAAACCACCTTAGTGTTGGTCTTTAAGAATATTGTAGCAGACCGCATGCAAAAAGAAAACAAAAACCGTTCGCCCCAAAAAGACAGCAAAAAATAAGAACCGCTTTATTTAAGCGGTTCTTTTGCAGGTTTTGGTGCTTTGCGCGGATATTTTGTCGGTGTGTGCGATATCTTTTTTATAATTACTATGTTGTGGTTTAAGTCTGTGTCGCTAAGATCGTAGCTTTGTATCTTTATAAGCTCACCGCCGAGTAGTTTTATGGCGTTTTTCGCCTCTGCAACTTCCTCCTCTGCCTTAGGCCCTTTTAAGCTGACAAAGAGTCCTCCCACCTTTACAAAGGGCAGGCAAAGCTCGGTAAGGGTTGTAAGGTTTGCCACAGCTCGGGATACACATACATCGTACTTTTCGCGGTGGTCTTTGTTTACACCGAGTTCTTCGGCTCTGGAATGGATAGTCTCTACATTGGTAAGACCGAGAGAGCTTACCACCTCGTTAAGAAAACCTATACGCTTTTGAAGCGAATCCACAAGCGTAAGCGAAATATTGGGGTTGGCTATCTTTACGGGAAGTCCCGGAAAGCCTGCTCCGGTTCCTACATCTATTACACTCATGCCGTCTTCCACAATGCCCTTTGCGGCATTTAAAGAATCCAGAAAGTGCTTTACGGCAACCTCGTCTTCTTCGGTAATTGCGGTAAGGTTTATCTTCTCGTTCCATTCGGTAAGCAGGAGATAGTATTTGTAAAAATCCTCTGCCGTCTTTTCATCTATTGAGTTTTTGATAAGTATGTCTTTTAAAGCCATAGTAAACTCCTTTTTAATTTTTGCCCAAAAGTTCAAAATTTTTGGACAGTATTAAAATAATAAATTATTGTTTTATAATATAGGTTTATAAATTAAAACCATTGTGCCGTAACATAACAAATCACAGTAACAACTCAACCGAGTCCAAAAATTTTGAACACGGTAGTTTTTCTATAAACAAATCGGAAAGGGCACATATTTTCTCTCTTCAATGCCATTTTAAGCCCGTCTGCGCAGTAAATTGAACTCTATTAATTTAAGTGCACTACAAAATATTACTGTCCAAAAATTTTGAACTTTTGTCGTATACT
>JAZLCB010000031.1:0-26564 GCA_045614005.1 Clostridia bacterium | reverse complement strand
ATACTTGTCGGCAAGTACTACCGCTTCCCTTATGGTGGAATCCTGTATTGTTATATTGTGGAAGTCCTCGTAGTAATCCTTTGTACCCTGTATAATCTCTATTGTTTCCTCGCAGGAGGGTTCATCGAGCATTACAGGCTGGAAACGGCGTTCGAGCGCTGCGTCCTTTTCTATATGCTTACGGTATTCATCGAGGGTTGTAGCACCGATTACCTGAATTTCGCCTTTGGCAAGAGCAGGCTTTAAGATGTTTGCGGCATTCATTGCACCGTCGGCATCGCCTGCACTTACTATGGAGTGGATTTCGTCTATAACAAGTATGGTGTTATCCATCTTGGCTTCTTCTATTATGTTTTTGAGTCGGCTCTCAAACTGACCTCTGTACTGAGTGCCTGCTACTATGCCCGACATATCGAGAAGATATACCTCTGCACTCTGGAGTCTTTCGGGGACATCGCCATCGGCAATACGCTGAGCTATGCCCTCGGCAACTGCGGTTTTACCCACACCGGGAGCACCGAGAAGAACAGGATTATTCTTCTGACGGCGGTTGAGGATCTGTATGGCTCTGTCTATCTCCTTTTCTCTGCCGATTACTCGGTCAAGAAGCGACTGCTTTGCCTTTTCGGTAAGGTTTATACCGAAGTTGTTTAAGCACTTTTTCTTTTTCTGCTGATTTTTTATATTCTTTTTTACACCGGTATCGTTAATCGGGATTTTTTCGGATTCTTCGGAATTAACGGGCATCATAAGATTGCCTCCGCCCATAAGGTCGGCAAAGGCCTCGTTGAAATCGCCGTTTTCCATAAAGTCATTGAAGCCTGCCACCATGCCCTCAACCTCCTGCGGGTCGAGACCGAACTGCTCTGCAAGCTGATTTACGGGGGTGATGTTACTCTTTATGGCGCAAGGCAAGCAATATCCTTCGTTTATCATTTTAGTTCCGTCAGAACGCGATACAAACACAACTGCCGGATTCTTTTTGCATATGGAACATAATTTCATTGTGTTACCTCTTCTTACTATATTACGGCATAATAAAATACCATTTTGTATTGTACCACACATACATGGTGTAATTCAACACATAAATGGTTATTTTACAAAATATTCACATTATTTGGGTTTATTTACAAGTAATATTTTTGATAAATCTTGCAGGGGAGGGTCTCTGTGCCCTCGCGACTAAAAATTCACAAACTAACGGTCGGGGATGGAACTCCGCCCCTACATGTCACAGGCAAATAAAGCGGTTGTAGAACTCCTATCGGAGTTCTACAACCGTAACACCCGCATCGCCTTCGCCAAAAACTCCGAGTCGATAGCTCTTGACATACGGTCTTGTTTTTAAGAATGTGTGTATTCCCTTGCGAAGAAGTCCCGTACCCTTGCCGTGGATAATGCGTACCACTCCTACAGACGAAAGAACAGCATCGTCCAAGAACTTGTCTATAAGAAGCTCTGCGCTGTCTACCGTTTCGCCTCGTACATCTATCTCGGGCGAAAGGTTCATTGTCTTAAGAGGCATACTGCCCTTGGCAGGTGTGCTCTTCTTATCTTTTTGCAAATTAAGAAGCTTTATATCGTTTAAGTTGGTCTTAAGCTTCATTATACCAACCTTTACAAACAGGTTTCCGCCATCATCGGGAAGGCTTGTTACCGTGCCCTGCTGTTTCATGGACACAATTTCCACATCATCGCCGAGTTTAACTGTTTTGGGCGGTTTGTGCTCACTCTTGGGCTTGGGCGGTTTGCGCTTGGCACTCTCGTCTATCTTGCCTGTTATATTCTTTCGCACTTTGGCGATTTCCGCCTGAGCTTTTTTGGTATCCTGCATCATGCGCGCTCTGGTGAGGTCGGCATTTACTTCGTCTGCAGTTCGTCTTGCGTCCTCCAGAATTTCCTCTGCCTGAGCCATGGCACGCTCGATTATCTTTTCGGATTTTTCTTCGAGAGATTTTTTCTTGTCCTTGGTGTCTGCCTTGAACTTACGGGCTTCCTCGCGGTAGCGTTCTGCCCTTTCCTTATCCTTCATTGCTTCCTTGCGGGTTTTTTCAAGCTCGGTGAGGACATCTTCAAACTTGATGTTCTCGCTTGCAACAAAGCTCTTGGCTCTCTCTATAATATCTTCGCCAAGACCTAATCTCTGCGATATTGCATAAGCATTACTCTTACCGGGTATTCCGATAAGAAGCTTGTAAGTAGGTCTTAGTGTGTCCACATCAAATTCGCACGAGCCGTTTTCCACCCTGTCGGTGGTGAGTGCATAGGATTTCAGTTCGCTATAATGAGTGGTTGCCATGGTTTTAGCTCCCTTTATGCGAACCTCCTCGAGTATACTCATAGCAAGCGAAGCACCCTCTACAGGGTCTGTACCTGCGCCAAGCTCGTCGAAAAGGCAAAGACAGTTTTCGTCTGCGCCCTTTAATATTTCCACTATATTTACCATGTGCGATGAAAAAGTGGAAAGCGACTGCTCTATACTCTGCTCGTCACCGATATCGGCAAATATATTTTTAAATACCGCAACAACAGAACCCTCCTTGGCAGGGACATGAAGTCCGAGCTGTGCCATAAGGGTTATTAATCCCGCAGTTTTTAAAACAACGGTTTTACCGCCGGTGTTCGGTCCTGTTACCACTAAAGTATCGAACTTTTCGCCAAGGTACAAATCTACAGGCACTACCTTTTTGGCATCTATAAGAAGATGCCTTGCACCGCTAAGCTTTATAATTCCTTTGTCGCTGAGGATTGGTCTGTAGCAATCGTAACGAAGCGAAAAATGACCTCTTGCAAATATATAGTCAAGCTCTGCCACAACACCGTAGCACATATCTATAAGCTGACCGCGTGATGCGATTGCATCGGAAAACTCCGCAAGGATTCTTGCGGTTTCGTCTCTTTCGGCATCCATGAGAGCGCGGATATCGTTATTTGCTTCCACTACGCTCATAGGCTCTATAAAGAGTGTTGCTCCCGTTGACGAAGTATCGTGAACTATACCCTTGATATCGCCCTTGTGTTCTGCCTTTACAGGTACAACATAGCGGTTGTCCCTCATGGTTATAATCTGCTCCTGCAAGCACTTTGCATATGCAGGCGAAGATATTATACCCTTTAATACATCGCGGATTTTGTTGTGTGCTCCCCTTATCTTACGGCGGATATCGCCAAGAAGCGGAGATGCATCGTCGGAAAGGGTTTTGTCGGCAGTTATGCTCACAAAAATCCTCTTTTCAAAATCTCTGTCCTGCCAAAGAGCTTCAAAATGCTCTTTAAGCGAGGGGCAAGGCGCGAGTTCGGGGTAGTCCGAGAGTCTGCGCGAGCTCTCCAAGAGCTTGCCCACGGCAAGTATCTCCTCGGGTGCAAGCACACCGCCTCGCATAGCCCTCTTTACATGTACTCTTACATCCTCGGTACACATAATCGGGGGCGAGCCTTTTTTGGTAAGAAGTGCTATTGAATCTGCTGTTTCTTCCTGAAGAAGTGCTACCTTTTTTGTATTAACCTCTACCTTGGCATCTATTATTCTTTCTTTTGTAGTATCCATAACCGCATGGCTTGACAGCATTTCTAAAATCTTGTCAAACTCAAGGGTTTTGTACATACGCTTGTCCATATTATTTTCTCATCAATTCCGATGCTGCATTAGCATTCTGAATAGCTAGTTTTCGTCTTTCTTCTATCTTTGGGGGCATTTTTTCTTTTATGCTTTCTATATCGCCAAAGAACTTATCAGCCTTTCTTAATCCCGCCTCGGTTGTGAGCTCATCTATCTCCAGACATTCGCCTATGCCGAGCTCCTTGATATTGCTCTTTACCTTGGGGTCGTAGTTTACACCGAGTACAGGCACACCCATAACCGCACCGAAAAGAAGCATATGCAGTCTTACGGCAAACACAGCCTCCGACCTTGCCACTATGCCCATTATGGTTTCTACATCGAGGTCTTTGTCTACAAAAACGGCTCTGCCGTTGATATGCGACACTATATCCATGCTGAGCTTCTTGTCCTTTGAATACTGCATGGGCACAAAGACGGGTGTAAGGTCGTACTTCTTGCAAATCTCTTCGGTTATCTGTGCAAAAGACGGTGCAAAAGTGCCTGCATCTGCCACACAGCGTACCGACACGGCAAGGATTTTGCCCTCTACGCCAAGCTCTTTTAATATTTTGTCTGCGTCCTCGACATTGCACTTGGCAAGCGAAAACGCGGGGTCGCCCGTAACCTCGGTTACAGGTTTTGTAACGCCAATTTCTTTGAGAAAGTCGGCACTGTCGGCATCACGAAGTGTTATAACATCTACGCTGTTTAAAACCTTGGCACTCTTTTTCTTGTTGCTCTCTTTCTTTAAAGGTCCTATGCCGTTGGCATAGAGCATAACTTTTTTGCCAAGCTTTTTGGCAAGGGACAAGCAATACAGGTAGTACATGAGAGAACGAGTGCTTGTAACATCCTGAATAAGACTTCCTCCGCCCGCTATTAACATCTTGGCATTTTTTAGTGCCTTGCGAATCTTTAATACATTAAATCTGCCTATACTCTTTACACCGTAATCCATCTCGGTCTGCTTGGGATTTTTGGAGAGTACAACGGGGCAGAAGTCGGGACACTTAGCCCTCATATCATCTATTATTGCGCAAAGAAGTGCATCATCGCCGCGATTACCATATCCGTAGTAACCTACCATTACGGTATTTGGCTTATGGTCTCTTATGGCATCTGTATACATCTTTTCGTTATCTTTTGCCATTCGCTCTACGCTGTAATATTCCTGAACCACATCTCTGCCAAACTGTGCAGTTTTGTCAAGAGTGTCCTTATCCATTTCAAAGAGAGTGAGCACATCTTTTAAAAGAGTATCGGCATCTGTAAGAGTGCATCCTCTGCAGGTAAAGTTGGTTTCTATTGCTGTGGGGAGATTGTCCTCTGTGAGTATGCCTATATACCCCTGATGACCTGCAATTACACAGGGCTTTTTCATACACATAGGTTCTAATATGGCACGGCTTACACCCACGCACACATCTGCCGATGCGTGAATTTCGTTTACATCGGTTCTCTTGCCTGTAAGGATTACCGCGCGTCTTTGAAGCTTGGTGTTTACGCTGTCGGCAATGTCCTTTACTTCGTCAAAAGCTCCGCCACCGCCTACTATAACAAACTCTATGCCGGGTATGGCTTTGTCAAGCTCCTCCATGCGACTTAAAAGTGCATATGCAGGTATACAAAGCTCCTTTTCCATACGGCTTACATACACAATCCTCTTTGCATTGGGATTTAAGCCGAGTTCTTCCACTATTCTGTCGCCCGATACGGACTCGGAGAACTTGCCTGCATCTATACCGTTGATACTTGTGTAAACATTCTTTCTGCTTACTTTATAATTCTCCTCAAGATAATCTATGAGGTCACGGCTTACCGCAAGGGTCTTTTCGCCCCAACGGCTGAGCTTCTTTACAATGGGTGATGTATCAAAATCAAGATGCACTGTTGTTACATACACAAAAGAACGCTTCATCATACGGTGAATTTCGCCTATGATAAAGCTTGGTATTCTGGCATGGGAGTGTACTATGTCGGGTTTTTCTTCTTTGATTATCCTCTTTATCATAGACACCGATTTTATTATATTAAGATAATTTCTTTCTTTTACAGGCACGGTATAGTGCTTTATGCCAAAATCCTCTGCTTCCTTTGCATACACGCCTCCGCCCGATATTATGATAACATCGTGACCGCGTCTTTTGAGCTCCTTGGAAAGCTCAACAACATGAGTTTCCGCCCCGCCTATATCAAGTCCTGCAAGTGCCATTATAATTTTCATAATACATCTCCAAATGATACGGAATTAACCGTGAATTCTTTTCCGTTTAAATAGCTGAGCAGATTTTCGCCCTGTGGCTCAAATCTTATTTTGTACGAACAAAGTGCCTGAGTCTTCATACCGACTTTGCTGTTGAATTCATTCGTACCGTACTTGCCGTCACCCGCAAGCGGGTGTCCTATCGAGGCAAAGTGCGCTCTTATCTGGTGGGTTCTGCCTGTTACAAGCTCCACCTCTACAAGGCTTGTGAGAGAACCCTCTTTTAACACCTTGTACTTTGTAATTATGGTTTTGCCGTCTTTTTGCGGTGTAGAGTGTACATACACTCTGTTTTGCTCTGTATTTTTAACAAGATAGTCGGTTAAGGTTGCCTCTTTTTCCTTAAGCTTTCCCTTAACAAGACAAAGATAATATTTTTTTATTTCTCTTGTTTTTATCATTTCGTTTATTGTCTTTAGTGCCTGTGCATTCTTGGCACCGATTACTATACCCTCGGTATTGCGGTCTATACGGTTGCAAAGCGAAGGGACAAACGAATTTTCGTTTTTGTAGTCGTACTCGCCTTTCTTGTAAAGATACGCTTTCATGTGGTTTAAAAGCGTGTTTATCTTCTCGTCTTCGTCATCGTGGACTATTATACCTGCCTTTTTGTCCATGAGTATGATATTTTCGTCCTCGTAGACGATATCAAGGTTTGGCTCGCACTTTAAGAAAGACAATCTCTCATCGGGCACTTCAAAGAACTCATCGTTAATATAGAGGTCTATTACATCGCCCTCTTTTAAGATATAGTCTATCTCGGCTCTTTTGCCGTTTATTTTTATTCTTTTTTTACGGATTCCCTTGTATATAAGACTCTTTGGCATGGTTTTAAAATACTTGCCTAAAAACTTATCGAGTCTTTGGGATGCATCGTTTGTATTTACGGTAACAGATTTCATACATACTCTCCGTATTCGTACTGATTTTCCAAAAAAGCGTCTGAGCCGTACTCTCCTACGGTTACACAAAGGAAAGCGTCTTTGTCGCTGATGTCTGCCCCATAGCCTACCGCGAGGATTTCCATCGGAGGCTTAGTACCGCACTCGGCTACAATTTCCGAAAGAAGCCTTGCGCCCTCGCACGTTATATATGCGCCCTTCTCTACGGGGTACATCTCTACCGCACCGTTTTGAAGCGCGTTAATAACATCGCCGTCGGCACTGTCACTAAGCGGTACGGCAGAACACATTACATAGTCTATGCCCATGGATTTTATCACCTGCGAAATTACGCTCGGGGTGATGTCATTTTTTTCGTCATCAAGGGCTTTGGCACTTATGCAATCTATAGAGCTACGCTTTAAACAGTCTTTACATACACTGTAATCATCACATGACGGTATATCGCAAATATCGGCAAGCGCACCCAAAAGCATATGTGCACTAAATCCGTAGAAGCAGTCGATATAAAGTAGCTTCATTGTCTTATACAATAAGCGCTTCCACGCGTTCGAGCGCTTCGCAAATGGTGTCGTGGCTTACTATAGAAAGAAACTTTTCGTCATAGGTAAGTGCAATTTCGTAGTACTTCTTAGCTTCTTCGAAGTTGCCCCTCTTTTCGTGAACGGTTGCATAGTTGTAGTATGCTTCAAGGAAGCTCGGCTTTCGGGGGATGAGCTCCTCGTAAACCTTTTCTGCTTCGTCGAGCATACCGAGTTCTATATATGCCTGTCCGAGATTATCACAGCTTATATTGTCGGTAGAGTTGTACTCAACACCCTCTTTTGCAATTTCAAGCGCTTTGACATTCTCCTTATTAAGAAGATAGAAACTGCCGAGCGCGCCGTAGAATGCAGGGCTCTTATAGCCTATTTCGTAGAGGTCTTCGAGCTGTACTATAGCTGCGGATATGTCGCCTCTCTTCCATGTGATAAGCGCACGGTTGAAGTCTGCAGCTTTTAATTCCTGTTCTGTAAGGCTGTGCTTGCCTATTACGGTAGCCTTGTTTATTATGGTTTCCGCTTCGTCAAGGCGACCTTCACGAAGAATAAGATATGCATATATAAGCTGATGTGCAGGATTGAGCTTGCCTGTTTTGTGCGCAAGTCCGATTACCTTGATACCCTTTTGCTTATTGGAATTGTATGTTCGTACACCTATAAGCATAAGGATATTTGCACGGAAAATAAATATGGATATAAGATAACCCACAAAGAACACGCCCCAAGTAATGGCAGGTTTGCCGTAACCCGATGCGATGTATGCAAGAAACGAGGGGAGCATGAACCCCAGAACTCCTTTTATAAGCTTTTTACCCATTTTGAATCATCCTTTCAGTTTGACCAGAATTTTTTGTCGAGACTTCTGTAGCCTATTGCCTCGGCAAGGTGAACTGTTTGTATATCGTCACTGCCGTCAAGGTCGGCAATGGTTCTTGCTACTTTTAATATACGGCTGTGCGCTCTGGCACTAAGGCCGAGAGAATCGAATGCTCCTGCAAGAAGTGCACGCGCCTCGTCTGTAAGAACACAATGCTTCTCGGTAAGTGCAGGTGTAAGCTGTGCATTGCAATAGATTGATGTGCCTTCGTAGCGTTTTAGCTGAATTGCTCTGGCGCGGTTTACTCTATCGAGTATACTTGCGGACGGCTCGCCCTTCTTATCCGAAGAAAGCTCGTCATACTTAATAGACGGCACTTCTATATGAAGGTCGAATCTGTCGAGCATGGGGCCCGATACCTTGCCGAGATAATTTTGTATCTGCGAGGGTGTGCAGGTACACTCTCTTGCGCTGTCGCCGTAGTAACCGCATTTACATGGGTTCATACTTGCAATTAGCATAACAAGACTCGGAAATACACTTGAGCCCGATACTCTGGAAACGGTAAAGCTTCCGTCCTCTATAGGCTGTCGCATTGCTTCTATGGCATCCTTGCGAAATTCGGGAAATTCGTCTAAGAAAAGTACACCTCTGTGCGCAAGGCTTATCTCACCGGGGCGGGGAGTTGTGCCTCCGCCTGTAAGTGCCACAGCCGAAACGGTGTGATGCGGACTGCGGAAGGGTCTTTGTGTAATAAGCGGTGTATCTGCGCTTAGCTTGCCTGCTACAGAATATATCTTTGTAACTTCCAACGCTTCTTCAAACGACATCTTGGGAAGTATGGACGGCAGTCGCTTGGCAAGCATAGTCTTACCTGAGCCGGGTGAACCTATCATAAGGCAATTGTGACCGCCTGCAGCGGCAACCTCAAGAGCTCGCTTTGCTCCCTCTTGCCCTTTAAC
Source organism: Clostridia bacterium (assembly GCA_045614005.1). Lineage (GTDB taxonomy): Bacteria > Bacillota > Clostridia > UMGS1810 > UMGS1810 > RGIG8748. Next base: position 17,474 of record JAZLCB010000031.1, on the reverse strand, counting down.
CTCCGAAAAATCGAGTTCCGCAGCTGAGATCGACTCAAAAAATGCCGAGGTGTCCGAAACGGTTTTTTCTATAAGCTTTTCTCCGCGGAAGTGCTGTACCACTTCTGTAAGAGTTTTTGCACCAAATACTTCCACATCGCAAGCTACCGAAGCTTCGCCTGCATTGTCATAAGGAACAAGAAGATTTTTAAATCCCTTGTCCCTTGCGCATACAGCGGCAGGGAGCACTCCGTTTGCATATCTTATACTGCCGTCGAGCGAAAGCTCACCGAGCATGACATAGCCCTTGCACGAATCGGGGCTTATCTGACCTGAAGCGGCAAGAATAGCCAAACATATAGGCAGGTCTAGCGATATACCCTCCTTCTTGGTGTGGGCAGGTGCAAGATTTATAACTATTTTCTTTTGCGGAATAGAGAGACCGCTGTTTTTTATGGCGGATTTTATTCTCTCCTTGGATTCCTTTACGGCGGTGTCGGCAAGGCCTACTATGTCCATACCGGGGAGACCCTGAACAATGTCTGCCTCTACTTCTATTATGTAGCCGTCTATGCCTGAAATCCCGCATGAATTTACCTTTGCAAGTGACATAACATACTCCTAAATCACATAATATATAGACAGTATACCATACAAATAAGATATTTTCCATATTTTTTTAATAAAATGTATTTCAGTTTTGTAACATATTAGACTTTATAATTGACATTTTTATATGCGAGTGCAATAATCAAGGTAAAGTACTGAATACAAGGAGGTTTTGACATATGAAAATTAAATTTAAAAAACTTACCGTAATCTTACTTTGCTTTTTGCTCGTTTTGTCTGTTACATCCTGCGGCGAGGTAAAACAAGCTCAAAAGAGTATGGAGGATATGTTCGCACTTCTTAAAGAGGGCAAATATGACGAAGCATGCAACTTCCATATTTCTACACTGGGTGGCGACAACGACTTTCTGGCTTGCAAGGGCAAATTCAACGAAGAGGATTTCCCCGCTTATACAATGCACAATGAGCTTTTTTCCACAATGGAATACAAAGTGCTCGAAACCATAAGCTCTGCTCCCGCAAAAGTTACTTTGCGTGTGGAAATAACCACCGTAGACCTGGAACCTGTAGGCGAACAGCTTTTGAATATTTTAACAGAATACAACTACATGGCTGACAACAGCGAAATCCCCATAACCGAAGAGGAGAAAAACGAATTCGGTTTTCAGCGTCTGGCAGAAATAAGCCATGATTACCTCACAGGAAGCGAAAGAAAAAATAAAACATCTATAGTAGATGTCAACATTTTCTACGAAAAGGATCAGACCTGGAAGGTTTATCCCGATGATACACTTGTAAATGTACTTACAGGCGGAGCGTATAATAAATTTGATGTAACTAAAAACTGATATAAAAAAGGAATCTGCAAACGGCAGATTCCTTTTTTGTATCAAAACATCAAAGTGCACACGATAATACTTAAAGCAAGACTGAGAGCATCGGCGCAGAGCGCACAGGTGAGCGCATGACGAGTATTCTTTACTCCCACAGCACCAAAGTACACCGCCGATACATAAAAAGTGGTTTCGGTAGAACCCATCATAACCGAAGCCACTCTGCCCGCAAAGGAATCCGCACCGTATTTTGCAAAAATATCGGTTGCCATGGCAAGCGAACCGCTACCCGATACAGGTCGAAGCAGAGCAAAGGGTACTACCTCGGTAGGTATGTGCAAAAATTCGGCTACAGGTGCTATGAGCTTTACTATACTGTCCATTGCACCCGAAGCGGAAAACATCTTTATGGCTACAAGAAGCCCCACAAGCTGAGGTGCTATAGATAGTGCTGTTCTTAGTCCGTCGGTTGCACCCGATGTAAAAGACGAGTACACTTCGCATTTTCTTATAAGGGCGTACAGGATAATTACTCCTACAATGGCAGGAACGGCATAGGCAGACAAACTCATAATTTCCTCCCCATAAACTTAGACAAGCTTATTGCAAAAACAAAAGTCACAAAAGACACTATCCATACAGGCACGATTATTTCCGACGGGTTTGCACTCCCCATGGCACTTCGCATGGCGATGAGCGTAGACGGAATAAGCTGTATGGAAGCACAGTTTGCAACGGCAAGGTTGCACATGGATGCCGTAGCGGAGCCGTCCTTTGAATACCCGGAGAGCTTTTTCATGGCAGTGAGTCCCAAGGGCGTTGCGGCATTGCCCATGCCAAAGAAGTTGGCGGTCATGTTCATGGCAATTGCTCCGCCTGCCTCGGTGTCCTTTTTCGTTTCGGGGTATATAAAGTTTATAATTGGCGAAAAAAGTTTGGATATAAACCTCGTAAGTCCCGAACGCTCCGCCACCTTCATAATACCTGTCCAGAAAGCCATGATACCTGCTATGCCGAGTATAAGCTCAATCCCCTCGCCTGCTCCCTCGGTAAGCGCTAAGCAGAGCTTTTCGGTAGTGCCGTTTGCAAACGAAAAGACAATAGATATAATAATCATGCCCGACCATATGTAATTAAGCATAAAATCACCCATTAGAATATATTCAGAGGCAGATTATTTAATAACAAAACACTTGTAAATTAAGGAAATTTGTGATACACTAATCATAACTATGAAAGGACTGATTACAATGGATAAGTATTATATAACCACCGCCATTGCATACACATCGCGCAAGCCTCATATAGGCAACACCTACGAGATTGTACTTACCGATGCAATTGCCCGCTTTAAAAGGCTCATCGGCAAGGATGTATTCTTCCTTACAGGTACCGACGAACACGGTCAGAAGATAGAAGAATGTGCTAAAGAAAGCGGTATCACTCCCAAGGAGTATGTAGACGGCATCGCAGGCGAAATAAAGACAATATGGGATCTTATGAACACAAGCTACGACAAGTTTATAAGAACTACAGACGATTACCACGAAGAAGCAGTTAAAAAGATATTTACAAAGCTCTACGAAAAGGGCGATATATACAAGAGCACCTACGAAGGTCTCTACTGCATACCTTGTGAATCCTTCTTTACCGAAACACAGGTTACAGACGGACTCTGCCCCGACTGTGGCAGACCTGTAAAGAAGACAAGCGAGGAAGCATACTTCTTTAAGATGAGTAAATATCAGGATGCACTCATGAAGCACATTGAGGAAAATCCCGAATTCATCCAGCCCGAAAGCAGAAAGAAGGAAATGGTAAACAACTTCTTAAAGCCCGGACTTCAGGACCTTTGTGTGTCCCGTTCCTCGTTTAAGTGGGGCGTGCCTGTTCCCTTTGACGACGACCATGTAATCTATGTATGGATAGACGCTCTCTCCAACTACATTACAGCACTCGGTTACAATGTAGACGAAAAGGGCGAACTCTACACCAAATACTGGCCTGCAGATGTACACATCATAGGTAAGGATATATTAAGATTCCACACTATCTACTGGCCTATTATATTAATGGCTCTCGGTGAGCCCCTGCCCAAGCAGATATTCGGTCATCCGTGGCTTCTCTCGGGCGGAGACAAGATGAGTAAATCCAAGGGTAATGTACTCTATGCAGACGACCTCGTTCGTCACTTCGGTGTAGATGCAATAAGATACTACCTCCTCCGCGAAATGCCCTTTGCACAGGACGGTACAATAACACTCGAAACAATAATTGCACGCTTTAATGCGGACCTTGCAAACACACTCGGTAACCTCGTAAACAGAACAGTTGCCATGGTAAATAAATACTTTGGCGGTACAATAGCCAACCCCAATGCGGATGGCGAATTTGACGGCGAACTCAAGGAATTTGCCCTTTCTACCGTTAAAGAAGCGGTTAGCAAGATGGACGAGCTCAAGGTTGCAGACTCCCTCGAAGCTGTAATGAACCTCGCAAGAAGAAGCAATAAGTATATAGACGAAACAATGCCCTGGGCACTCGCTAAGGACGAAGCAAATCACGACAGATTAAAGACCGTGCTTTGCAACCTTATAGAAGCAATCCGCTTTATAGGCGTTCTTATAGCACCCTTTATGCCCGAAACAGGCGAAGCTATATTAAAGCAGATAAATGCAGGTGCTACAAGCTTTGATTCACTCGACAAGTTTGGCGTGGAAAGTGTTTCCGTAGGCGAAGCACAGCCCCTCTTTGCAAGACTTGACGAAAAGAAAAAGCTTGAAGAAGTGGAAAACGACCTCTTCAAAGAGCCCGAACCCGAAGCAGAAGAAGAAAAGACACCCGAAATATCCATAGACGATTTTGCCAAGGTGGAATTAAAGGTGGGTACTGTTCTTGAAAGTGCTCCCGTGGAAGGCGCAAAGAAGCTTCTTGTATCCAAGATTAAGATAGGCAACGAAGTAAGACAAATAGTATCGGGTATAGCCGAATACTACAAGCCCGAAGAAATAATCGGCAAGCAGGTTGTGGTAGTAACCAACTTAAAGCCAGTTAAGCTTCGCGGTGTGCTTTCCGAAGGTATGATACTTTGTGCATCACAGGGTAAGAAGCTTTGCATAGTATCTCCCAATGGTGAGATAGAAGACGGTGCAGAGGTTAGATAGGCGGGAATACTTAAAAAATGTACAGACCGTTAATCGGCATAGTTTAATTATTCTCAGCATGACTAATATCACATAACATCTTCATTATGTAGAAATCCGCATTCAATGCGGATTTCTTTTTGTTTGTTTGCCGATTAACTCTGAGCAAACTTCGCCTCTCGCTGTACCAAAGCAGTTGTGCTAATATCAGAATATGTTTTTTGTTGGCTTTTTCACACACTACTTCGTCAAAATGCTCGTAAATACCTCGTATGTACTTGCGCTTTTTCCTTGTATTGAGCGAAAAAGCCTAACAAAAAATTCGAAGAACCCCAAAAACTAAAAATCAGAATTCCCCAAGGCGGAAGGACGAAGGAATACGTGGTATTTAGAGTCCGTCAACAAAGGGGAAAATGATTTTTAGCTTTTGGGGCATGTTCAGCTATTAACACAACTGCTTTCGCCTTCGGGTCCCCCTCGCAAGGCTTTTCCTTGCTTCGGCTCAGTTTACTCATTCTGCACTATTTTTTAAGCATTCCCTAAGTGCGCTTTTTCCAATTAGCACTCACCACAAAATGCACAGACCGTTAATCGGCATGGTTTAATTATTCTCAGCATGACTAATATCACATAACATCAAAATGAATATATAAACAAAAGCGTGTCCAAAAATTTTGGACACGCTTTTTATATGCTATTACTTTTTAATCTCTTATTACTTTGATTATCTGCTTTTTAAATGGTTCTATGAGGAGTATAAGTACTATCTTTACACCTGCCATAATGGTAGTAGACGGTATTCTGGAAATAAATGTTACCATATATTTACCGCCATAATAAAGCTCCGAAAGGAAATATGTGCGTACAAAAAGATTAACGGCAGTTTGTAGCACTACACACAAAAGCATCATGAGAGTAAACTTTGTTTTGCTTTCCTTGCCTGTATAGTAGAGCAAAAGACCAAACAAAAAGCCGTTTACAAACTCAAGAACCGTAAACACAGGTATAAACGCTCCCGTGGGATTGGCAACAAATGATATGACATCGGCAAGCGCCGCCACAACGCCCGATACTATCGGACCGAATGCCGCACCTGCAATATATACTGATATAAAGCTTATATTAAACTTGGCAATATCACCTATTCTGAGGTAGCCCGATATATACGAAAGCACCAGCGTAATTGCCACAAGCATGGCAACCTTGCACAGCTCTGCTACCGACATTTTCTTTAACTTCAAAGCGTTTTTAAACATAAAAAAATCCCCTTTTCAAAATCGCAGGGGCTGTTACAAATCTGCACAAAGCAGACAAAATAAGCAACAGCGGATGAAAAACTGCACCGCAGAAGGAATCTTCTTTCGTTCAGAGGCTCTACTCCCATCCCCTGACACTTAACGCGCAGTACCTGCTCTGTTTATAATGGTATTCTATACCAATTTCGCTATATTGTCAATCAATTCTATACACTTTTTTGGCGTTTTGGAAAGTGATATCCGCAACCTCTTCAAAGGACAATCCCTTAATTTCTGCCACCTTTTTTGCCACCTCGGCAACATACACAGGCTGATTTCTCTTACCTCTGTAGGGTACAGGTGCAAGGTAGGGACTATCTGTTTCTATAAGGAGTCTATCCATGGGTATATAGTCTATCACTTCGAGTGCCGTTACCGCATTTTTAAAGGTAACAGGACCTGCAAAGGATATATAGTAGCCCATGTCCATAAGGATTTTTGCACTCTCTTTGCTACCCGAATAGCAATGTATTATGCCGTCTCCTGTGCCGTATGCCTTAAGGATATCTATTGTATCCGCCATAGCATCGCGTGTATGGATAACAACGGGCATATTTACCTCTTTTGCAATATCAAGCTGACGGGCAAACCACTCGCGCTGTACGGCTCTGTCGGAATTATCGTAGTAATAGTCCAGACCGATTTCGCCAAGAGCTACCACCTTATCCATTGCAAGAAGCTCTTTAAGACGAGGAATATCGGCTTCTGTCATATCCTTGGAGTCGTGGGGGTGTGTGCCTGCCGCCGCATACACAAAGTCATATTTTTTGGTAAGTTCTGCCGCCATTTCGGAGCTTTGCATGTCAAAGCCGATTTCGCAGTATGCACCCACTCCGTTGGAACTAAGCGAAGTTATTATTTCGTGTCTGTCCTCATTAAATCTGTCATCATTAAGATGAGCATGTGTGTCAAATAGCATAATTTAGTACCCAAACTGACCGTTTAAGGAATCATCGTCCTCTATCCAGTCGTTAACATCTATAATCTTGAATTCATCTGCTGTAAGGCGCACTACCACATTGGCTATACCTGCGTTTATTATCATGCGCTTGCACATAGCGCAGGAATTGGCATTGCCTACAAGCTCCTTTGTAACATAGTCCTTGCCTACAAGATACATTGTAGCTCCGAGCATTTCCTTACGCGATGCGCTTATTATCGCATTCGCTTCGCTGTGTACGCTGCGGCAAAGCTCATAGCGTTCGCCACGGGGGATATTGAGCTTTTCTCTCATGCAAAAGCCGAGGTCAAGACAGTTCTTTCTGCCTCGGGGTGCACCTGTGTAGCCCGAAGATACTATTTCATCGTTGTTTACTATAATTGCTCCGTAGTTTCTGCGGAGGCATGTACCCCTTTCGAGTACGGTTTCTGCGATATCCAAGTAGTAATTGTGTTTGTCTCTTCTCTTGTTTTCCATCACTTTTCTCCTTTGAATTTATCGGCAAGCCCAACGAGCTCTCTCGCATTTGTAAGGGCGGCTTCCGTAATGTCTGCACCGCCAAGTGTACGAGCAATTTCTGCTATGCGCTTATCCTCTGTAATAAGATTTACTTCTGTTCGGGTTCTATCTCCGTCGCTGTGCTTTTCTATAAGATAGTGGCTGTCTGCCATAGCTGCAATCTGCGGAAGATGCGTAATGCATATTACCTGCGAATAGCGCGAGGTTTTCCACAGCTTTTCGCCTATGCTCTGTGCCGCCCTGCCGCTTACGCCTGCATCTACTTCGTCAAATATAAGAAGCTTTTCGCTTTCGCAATCGGCAAGAACGCTCTTTATGGCAAGCATAATTCTTGAAAGCTCGCCTCCCGATGCTATCTTGCCAAGTGGCTTTAGTCCTTCGCCCGCGTTGGTGCATATAACAAACTCTATATCGTCTGTTCCGTCGCTTCGGCAGGGGCAATCTTTAAACGCGGTTTCAAAGCGTACACCGGGCATGCACAGTCCCTTTAGCTCGCTCTCTACAGCCTGCGACAAGCTCTGGGCATATTTTTTACGGATACTGCTTAAATTCTCCGCTGTCTTTTCCCGCTGTTTACCCAATTTTTCTAATTTTAATTTAAGCTCGGAAATTCTTTCCTCACCAAATACAAGCGAATCAAGCTCAGCTTGCATATCCTCTTTCTTTTGGAGGATTTTTTCTATTGTGGGTGCGAATTTGTGCTTTAAATCGTCTATCTCCTCGAGGCGTTCTTCTATCTTGTCGAGCTCGCCCGAGGTGGACTCCACATCTTCGCAATAGTTCTTTAAAAATCTTGCGTTTTCGGATATTACATCGCTTGCATCCGAAAGTGCACTGTACGCTTCGGAAAGCGACTTATCGAGGTCGGCAATGGGTTCTATAGCCTTTATAGCTGTCCAGAGTGCATCGTAGGCACTCTTTTCTCCGCTATCGCCACCGTAGAGGTTTTCGTATGCTTTAGTAGTAGCGGAGGCTATCTTGTATGAGTTTTTGAGCACGGTTTTGCGCTCTTCAAGCTCGGTATCCTCGCCTTCGAATATGCCCGACATCTCTATTTCTTCTATTTGATATCTAAGTAGCTCTGCTCTTCTTTCGCGTTCTTTTTCGTCAACATCTATACTCTCTATCTCGTCTGCGACAGCACCGTATTCGGCATGAAGAGAGCGATACTCTTCCAATACGGGTGCTATGTCTGCACTACCGTATTTATCAAGAAAGCCAAGGTGCGTCTTTTTTGCAAGAAGGCTTGTGTTGTCGTGCTGACCGTGTATATCCACAAGACGCTCACCAGCAAGAGAGAGCATTGCCAATGTAACGGGCGTACCATCTATACGACAGGTACTTTTGCCCTCTGCAGAAAGCTCCCTTGTAAGCATTATCTCGTCCGATATATCCACTCCGAGTATTTCCGAAAGCTCCTCGGCAGTTTTGCTGTCTACATCGAACACGGCATCTACCCTTGCTTTAGCTTCGCCGTTTCGGATAATATCTTTGCTTGCGCGCTCGCCTTTGAGCAGGTTTATGGAGTCTATTATTATGGACTTACCTGCGCCTGTTTCACCGGTTAAGATATTAAATCCGCCTTCAAAATCTATATTCACATTTTCTATTACAGCTATGTTTTTTATAGACAAGGTCCTAAGCATTGTGCTATCTCCTACCCGATGTATTTTTTGAGCTTGGTGCAAAGAAGCTTTGCATCTCTTTCGTTTCGTACTACTATCATTATGGTGTCATCGCCCGCAATAGAGCCTACGATGTCGTCATTTACCACGGATTCCAGAGCAAAAGCTGCCGCCTGCGCCGCACCTGTGAGGGTCTTTAATACTACTATATTCATGGCATAATCAGCACTTATGAGGCACTCGCCAAGAATTGTACGGAGCTTTGCATTTACATCGGGCTCGTTTTCCTTGGCGGCTGTGTACTTGTATGTGCCGTCATTTAAGAGCACTTTCATTATCCTCAGCTCCTGCAAATCGCGCGATGTAGTAGCCTGAGTAACATCAAAACCCGCTTTTATAAGAAGCTCTGTAAGCTCTGTCTGAGTGGAAACGGTTCTTTCCGATATCAGTTCGAGTATTTTTCTGTGTCTATCCTGTTTGGTCATATTATATATCCTGCTTTCCCGTAATATTTTTGAGTGCAAGTACATCGTAGAGGGTTCTGTCGTGTACTTTGATAAGCTTTGCTTTCTTACTGCTCGCCTTTATTACCACTTCGTCGCTGCTTTCGAGTTCAAAGCCATGCTGACCGTCGGTAGTGAGCATGGAATGTTTTGAAAAGCTGTCCTTTAAGTACACTCTTACCGTTTTGTCCGCAGGTACTACTATAGACGAGGAAAAGCTCGTATGCGGACAGATGGGTGTAATAACCGAAGCAAAAAGAGCGGTATCAACAATAGGACCGCCTGCACTTAAGTTGTAGCCTGTACTTCCTGTAGGTGTGGAAACTATGAGTCCGTCTCCATCGTAGCTTGCTACATGGCTATCCTCTACAAAAACCTTGGTAGATATCATTCTGCGGAATGACGAACGCGAAACCACGAAGTCATTCAATGCTGTGTTTTTGTACACCAAAGAGCCGTCTCTTACAACGCTCGCCTCGAGCATGAAGCGTTCTTCCACGCTGTATTTCTCAGCCAAAAGACATTCTATAGCGTATTCCGCTTCGCCCTTTTCCACCTCGGCAAGAAAACCGAGTGTACCGAGGTTGATGCCCAAAATAGGCACACCTGCCTCGGCAGCAACCGAAGCACAAGTGAGTATTGTGCCGTCTCCGCCAAGTACAATAAGGACATCTGCACCGTCTATGGCTGTGGCGTATTCTTCGGATGCTGTGGCTACCTTTACAGAGCAGTCGCTTCCGAGAAGAGCTTTGATTTTGTTTGTATATGTAAGATTTTTGTCTTTTTCGATGTTAGTTATAAGAGCTATTTTTTTCATATGTGTCACCTATGCATAAAAATTCATTATACATAATAATTATACACTCTACTTATATAAAAGTCAAATAATAAAACAGGAAAACAAAGGGAATGTAAAAAAAGTCCAGACCGCAAAAAGGCAGGAATAACAAAGAATATATAGTGTTAATTAGCTTGTAAATCATTTAAAATTGTCATAAATGTTGAAAAACATCTGTTTCCAGATGTTTTTCTTCAAATATATGCCTTTTTTGCTATTGCCAAATCTCACCGCTCGCAGTACCTAAAGCAGTTGTGTTAATAACGGAATATGTTTTTTGTTGGCTTTTTCACTCATTACTTCGTCAAAATGCTCGTAAATACCTTGTATGTACTTGCGCTTTTTTCTTGTACTGAGCGAAAAAGCCTGACAAAAAATTTGTAAAACCCCCAAAGCCAAAAATTAGAATTCCCCAAGGCGGAAGGACGAAGGAATACGTGGTATTTCAAGTCCGACAACAAAGGGGAAAATGATTTTTAGCTTTGGGGGCATATCCCGATACTAACACAACTGCTTTCAGCTTCGGGTTATCACTCAAAGCAAGGCAGTGCCTTGCTTTGAGCTCGATTTGACAATTCTGAATCATTTTTTCCTATTCCCCAAAAAGGAAACTGCTTTTATACAGTTTCCTTTTTGGTATTTTATTATAAATTGTAATACTTATCAAACTCAGCGGGATGCGGAATAGCTGCAAGCTCTCTGCATTCTGCTCTCTTGGAAGCTATGAAGCTCTTTAAGAGCTCTTCGGGGAATACACCGCCTGCTGTGAGGTAGTCGTGATCCTTTTCGAGTGCATCGAGTGCTTCGTCGAGCGATGTGGGAAGGTGCTTTAACTTAGCCTTTTCTTCATCGCTTAAGTGATAGAGGTTCATATCGTAAGGACCCCAGCCGTTTGCATGAGGATCTATCTTGTTCTTGATACCGTCAAGACCTGCCATGAGGATTGCCGCATAGCAGAAGTAGGGGTTACATGTAGCATCGGGGTTACGGAGTTCAAAACGTCTTAATGCAGGCTCCTTGGCATATGCAGGAATACGGATTACCGCACTGCGGTTTGATGTAGCGTAACCAACAGTAACAGGAGCTGCAAATCCGGGCACAAGACGATTGAAGGAGTTTGTGCTGGGGTTTGTAAGTGCACAAAGAGAAGCAATGTGCTTTAAGAGACCACCGATAAAGTAGTGTGCTTCCTTGCTCAAGTTGGAGTAGCCGTTGTCATCGGAGAACACGGGCTGGCCGTCCTTCATAAGGAGCATGTGCACATGCATACCGCTTCCTGCCTCGCCCATAACAGGCTTGGGCATAAATGTAGCAGACATGCCGTACTTCTGTGCGGTGTTGTGGATGATGTATTTTATCATCATGGTTGCATCTGCCATCTTGGACATTTCGCCAAGTTCGGGCTCTATTTCAAACTGACCTGCAGCGCCAACCTCGGGGTGATGATAGTTAAGAGCGATGCCTGCTTCTTCTATAAGCATGCACATTTCGCTTCTTGCTTCGTAGGAAACGTCAAAAGGTTTTGCGATGTGGTAGTTCTTCTGCTTGGGTACTACACAGCCTGTTCCCTCGCTACCGCTGTTCCAATGTGCCTGAACCGCATCTACGGACATGCCTATGGAATTGGGTTTTACTTCCCAGCCTACCTCGTCGAAAAGATAGAACTCAAATTCGGGAAGAATAATCATAGTATCTGCAATACCGCTGTCGCGCATGTACTTTTCTGCAGCGAGAACGATGTTACGGGGATACTGTGCAAGAGGTCTGTTTTCGGGGTTGTCTATAATCATTGCATTACCAGTCATAGACAAAGTAGGAATTTGACAGAACGGATCTATAACCGCTGTGTCGGGATCGGGAATAAATACCATGTCGCTCTTTTCTACAACTGCGTAGCCGTAGTTGGAAGCATCAAAACCGATACCGTTTTTCATGGTTTTTTCCGAAAAGTTATTTGCAGGGATGGTAACATGACGGTACTGACCGTTGATATCCACCATCTTGAAATCTACCATTTTAATGTCATTTTCTTTGATGATGTTTAAAATGTCCTGAACTGTTTTTTTCACCAAAATCGCTCCTTTGAGTATATTTACAAGAATTTTATCATAAAACAAAAAAATAGTCAAATATTTATTGTTTTGCCAAAAATTCTTTTCCCTCGTCTCTTGAGGTAAAAGATATTATTTTTTTGGATTTGTATTTTGAAACAAGCTCTGTAATCTGCGGTTTTGTCTGCTGATTGAAATTCTTTACAAAGCTTGCAAACGCTTCGTCCTCGTCTTCGGGAGTATTGCAGGGCATATCGGAACGCGGTTTGCCCTTTCTCTCCGCAATGCCTTTAAGACATATATCCGCAGGGTAATCAAGGAAGAAAACCGTGTCACATTCTTTAAGACGCATTTCCATGGTAGAGAGATAGTTGCCGTCTATAATCCAGCTTGGCTCAGACAAAACACTTCTTAGCCTCTCTAAAAACACATCTTTTTCTACTGTAGTGCCGTCCTCATTCCAGTACAGCATATCCAGATGATAAAGGGGAAGTCCCGTTTTGTCCCTGAGCGTTCTTGCAAAAGTGCTCTTTCCACTTCCGGGACAGCCGATGATAATGACTTTTTTCATATAACTACATTCCTATTCTTATCTCTGTGTTTTCTATTTCGTCTATGCTGATTTTTTTACGGGTGTTTGATTTGCGCCCTCTAAAATCTTCGCCCGGTTCTTCGAGGTCGATATTATAATAAACATACCACTCGCCGTTTTCGCAAGCTACATCTATCTCTATATCCAACTCCGAAATATGCCACCAATTAAGATTGTAGTAAACTACCGACAATTCCAAGTCTTTTGTTTCTTTAAAGCGCTCATCGCCTGTAAACTCAAACAGCTCCTTATCATCTATTACAAAGCCTATCGTATATCTTCCGTACTCTCCGCCTTTTATGGAAAAATCTTCGGTATCGTTTTGCAGTCTTATTTTGCCGTCGTCGGCATACTCATAGTATTCTTCTGCAAGCCTTGGGGATTTTCCGTTTACGGTAATTTCGTATTCGCCCGTAATCCTGTCAAAAGGATAAACGCGATAATAAAGCCAATTATAATTAATCGAACATACCACCAAAGTAAGTGCTACGATTATGGCAGGTATCAAAAATCGTTTTTTCATATTTTTCCCTCTTTAAGCAGTCGCAAACAGCATAAAGCCTATGGTGTTTGTGGCAAAATTTGCAAACATATGTATAAGCCACGAAAGATAGATATTGCCGTTTGTATCGTCAAATTTATTAAAAATCATACCGCCTGCAAAGAGTCCCAAAAGGGATATGAGCACTACAGGCAAGCCAAACCAGCCTATCATCATGGCTATGTGATAGAGTGCAAATGCCAAGCTACTGAATATGTACGCGGTTTTGCCTCCGAAAAATCTCTTCATAGTGAGGAACGCATAACCGCGGAAGAAAAATTCCTCCAGAAAAGAATTGACAAAAGAAATATAGATTGCAACAAAGATAAAATTGGATTTATTTACACCCGTAGTTTCGTTAAGACTGCCGACAAGTGCCGAAAAATCAAACACATCTTTAAATATAAGGTATGCCCCTACGATAACCGCATACACCGCTACGCCCAATATGCACGATATAAAAAATCCTTTTCGTGTGGGTTTTATTATAGATTTTATGCTGTTTTCCTTACTTAAAATCGCCCATGCAACAGGAATAGCCAAAAACAAAACAAGTTTTATTGCCGACTTTACCGCATAACCCGGCTGAATAACGGCATCTACTATACCCATTACCACGCAGGCAAGCACAACCAGAATAGGAATACATATTTTTTTCATATTATTCACCTCGATATATGCTCGGATATCTGATCTTTTATTTGTTTCATGCCCTCTATGGTGGGGTGTCCGTGAATCTTGTCTATATCGTGAAGAACTATTAAATCCACACCCTTTTCGTGGCAGATGCGTGTATAAAACTGCGATATTTCGTCCTTTAATCCTGTGTTTAATATACAGTAAATCTTTGTGTCGGCAAGGTTATGAACAATGGTGTTGATAAGATACGAGAACGCAGGAAACACATTGTATAAATCTTCCTTTTTCCAATCAGCAAGGATTTCCTCGCCCAAGGGAGCTTCCGCCCACGAATCGTTAGTACCGCCAAAAAGGAAGAAGGTGTCTATCTTGTTTTCTTTAAAAAAGCCCTCCTCCAACAGCTTGTCGAGTCTTGCCACAAACGAGATGGTGCTGTTATCGCTCTTGTTGTAGCCTGTGTGGCATATGGTAGTGCCCGAATAACTGCAGTTACGCACAAGAGTGCCGTTCTCGCGCGCAAGATTGTACCACCATGTATGCTCTACCTTGCACACATCCTTTGGCCCTATGCCAACGCCCGGCATAGCATTTAAATAGTGCGGACCGTCCTCGCTGTAGTAGCAGTCGTAGCCCTCAGGAATGTAACCGCGAAAGGTAGAATAGCTGTCTCCAAGTATAAAAATATTTCCAAGCATTTATAATAACTCCTTACTAAAAGTAATTTGTATTGCATTTTTTAAATGAATGTGCTAAAATATAATAAATTGATACTGCCACCGGGTAGTGGATGCATATGGCATTCGTTTGTATATCGTTAGGTCTTGGAAGATATGCATACGGGTGTTTCTTTTTTTGGAGGGCTCTATGCACAAAATCAAAAACTATTTTTCAAAAATGGATATTGCCTTGTGGTCAAGCTCCGTTATTATAATAATTCTTTCTTCCGTGTTTTTTGGGGAGGAAAATTACCTCACGCTGTGTGCTTCTTTAATCGGGATAACCTCCCTCATATTCTGCGCAAAGGGCAATCCCATCGGGCAGATACTGATGATTGTATTCAGCTTGTTTTACGGAATTATATCCTACGCATTTACCTACTATGGCGAAATGGTGACATATCTTGGCATGACACTCCCGATGTCGGTCTTTGCCCTTGTGTCATGGCTAAAAAACCCCTTTGGTAACAACAGAGCCGAAGTAAAGGTAAGCGAAATTACCAAAAAAGATATGGTGCACATGTGTGTTCTCACCGTTTTGGTTACAGGCGTGTTGTATTTGATATTAGCAAAGCTCAATACCGCAAACCTGATTCCGAGTACCCTGTCTGTCGCTACGAGCTTTGTTGCGGCGTACCTGACATATAAAAGGAGTCCTTACTATGCCCTTGCATATGCGCTAAATGATATTGTACTGATAATCATGTGGATTCTTGCAAGCATTGAGGATATACACTATGTATCTGTAGTGGTTTGCTTTGTTGCATTTCTTGCAAATGATCTCTACGGATACATTTGCTGGCAAAAAATGAAGAAAAGACAAAAAGCAATAATCAATAATAAACTTTAACAAGCCTGAGTCCCGATGCAGGGAGGGTTGTGCCGGCTTTTGTCCTCTCTTTGGATTCAAAAACTTCTTCAATTGCGCTACTCTCCAGCTTGCCTATGCCTATATCGAAGAGCGTGCCCGAAATGATGCGAACCATGTTATATAAAAAGCCGTTTGCATTGATTCTTATTTTTACAAGTTCATTTTCCTCAGTTATTTCGATAAAGTTGACAGTTCTTACTGTCGACTTTTTTGTTTTGCCAAGAGAGCTGAAGCCCTTGAAATCGTGACTGCCTTCGAGGAGCTTTGCGGCAGAGCGCATCTTTTGGATATCGGGCTTTTTGTCGGCAAAGAAAACATATTTTCTTATAAATACATCGGGCTTTTGGGTAGCTATGGTGTACTCATATGTTTTTGACACGGCATTTAATCTGCTGTGAAAACGCATATCTGCCTCTGTAAGCGAGGTAACTCGCACATCCGAGGGAAGATATCTATTGATGTAATCCGATATTTGTTCTTCGGTCATGTCGGTATCGCACTTAAAGTTTGCGGTTTGCTCGTCTGCATGAACACCTGCATCTGTTCTTCCCGAAGCGAATATCTCAACGCTTTTGCCACACATTTTTGCAAGCACATTTTCAAATCGCTCCTGAATGGTGTTTGAGGTGTTGCCTTGTCTTTGCCAGCCGTTGTATTTTGTTCCGTCGTATTGAACTGTTATTTTAAAGTTTTTCATGGTTTTTCTCCGTTATGCAAAAAACAATCTTTATCGTGTGAATATATTACCCCTATTGCCTGCAAATAGGAATAGATAATAACCGAGCCTACAAAGGTCATACCCCTAGCCTGCAAATCCTTTGAAACGGCATCCGACAAAGCGTTTGTTGTTTTGTCCGTTTCATAAATGGTTTCACCTTTGGTAAAAACTTTTAAATAATTATAAAAGCTACCGTATTCGCTCACTATTTCTTTAAAAATCTTGCTGTTTTTAACAGAAGCATTAATCTTTAAGCGGTTTCTTATAATACCCTTATTATTTAATAGTTCGTTTATTTTGTTTTCGTCATAGCAAATTACTTTGTCTATGTCAAAATTATCGTACGCATTTCGGAAGCTTTCCCGTTTATTAAGCACACATTCCCAAGACAGCCCCGCCTGAAAAGACTCCAAGATCAGCATTTCGTATAAATACTTGTCGTCGAAATTCGGCACGCACCACTCGGTGTCGTGATATTCAATATATAAAGGATTTTTAAGATTGCACCATTTGCATCTTTTTTTATCCATAACACACTACCTCGTAAACTTATAATTTATTATCGGCAAACTAATGATTTAAATTTTATGAAACAACTAAACAAATTGGAATTTACTTACTGCAATACACCGCAATTGCTTCACAGATAAATGCAGCAGTACCGTCAGCGTGCTTATCAATGTTGTTCGTAAAGCGCTCGTCCGCTACATACATCTGACCGAGACTTGCCAGTATTTCGTTTGTACAAAGATAGTAATTTTCGGTAATATGGTTCTGCAGCATTTTTACAAGGTTTTGTGCTTCAGTGGAATCAGGACTTTCGTCCTTTATCATGCAGAGTGCAAACTCTGCCATAATATGGTCCATATCCTCGGCAAGGTCATTCCACTTCTGCTTGGAGTAGTTCTTAGTCCGCTCTGCATGTTCCTTGTATGCATCCGTTTTGCCCCATTTTTTTCCGGCTTCAGCCTTATATTTTTCAAATTCGCTGTTATCGAATGCTGTCATAACATTTTCTCCTTTCACGGCACCGTCAATAGCAGAAATTAACCGCTCTAACCGCTCTTTTTTGAGTGTGAGAAGTTGTTTTTGCTCGTTCAG